>SCQY01000210.1 GCA_004298665.1 bacterium
ACGGGCGCTGCTTCCCGGCGCAATTTTGCTTACCCCCTGCGCGCGGTGCGCAATTTCGCCAATACCTTGCGCGCCTTTTCGGCGGCCAGGTATTGCTCCACGGTATACCGTTGCTCGTCGGTGAGCAGCTTCAGTGCCTGCTCGGGGCTGGCATCGGGGACGGCGGCGCGGGTTGCCGTCCAGAACTCAGGCTCCCCGCCGGGGTAACTGCGGGCTAGCTGCTCCAGATTCGCGACATACGCGGGGTTGGGATTGATCTCCAGCGCCCGCTCGAATGCTTGGACCGCCTTGTGCATGTGCCGGCTCTGCGCGTACGCTCGTCCCAGCGCGTTGAGCGGTTCGGGCCGCTCGGGGGCTAAGCGGTGGGCTGCGTCGGCCATCGCCTGAGCGCTTGCCGGCTGGATCTTGTCCACCAGATGGTTCGCCAGAGCCACCAGCATGCTGACGGTCTCTTCCAGGGTCAGATTCTTGTGCTTCCAGCCTCGCAGGTCGCCTAGAAAGCGGGCGAACTCCTCCGCCGAGGGGTATGTAGATTGAGCAGCCTTCATATTCTTTCTACATCGGATGGAACGGGGTGCATCCATCAGCCGAGCGGCGAGGTTTCAAGGGCTGTCACTCGAATACGCCGAGTGCTAATGAGCGCGACACCAAGATGAGTTACGACGATTTCTTTCGGGAGTTCGACCACTTGTTCACCGGGATGACCGGCGCGCGGCGCTTTGGCGGCTTCGTGCCCAATGCCGATGCCTACGTGACCGATGACGGGCGCACGCTGGTCGTCGAAGTAGAGCTTGCCGGCGTCCAGCCCGAGCGCATTCGCGTCGCGGTGGAGGGCCAGCGGCTCTACATCGCGGGACGGCGCGAGCCCACGGTCAAGGCGCGCCGCGGCACGCTCCTGCTCAAAGAGATCGGCCACGGTGACTTTGCCAAGGAGATCCGTCTGCCGTCCCCCATCGAGCAGAGCGACGTGAGCGCCGTCTATCGCGACGGCATCCTCACGATCAACCTCCCGATCGCGCGCGATCGCGAGCTCGCCCCAATCCTGCACACCGAACTCCGCATGACCATTCGAAGGATGCCGGTCTAACACCAGATGCCAGCGAAAAACGAATCAGCACACCTGACCCTCGCCATCCTGCCCTTGCAGGAGGCCGTTCTCTATCCGAACACCGTTCTGCCATTGGCAGTGGTGAAGAAGGCGGGCATCCAGCTCGTGGAGGAGGCCCTCAAGGACGGCCGCCCTATCGGGTTCGTGGCGCTCAAAGACCGCGAAGTCGAGACGCCAACGGCGGATGATCTGCGCCGCGTCGGCACCATCGGCGTCATCCAGAAGATGCTGAAAGTCCCCGACGGCACGTTGCGCTGCATCGTCGGCGGTACGCAAGCCTTCGAGATCGCCACCTTCACGCAAGTGGAGCCGTACTTCAAAGCCGACGTCGTAGAGCTGCCGGACAAGACGCGCGAGAGCGAGGAGCTGGTGGCGATGCACCGCAACCTCACCACGCTCTTCCAGCGCCTGCTGAGCTACCTGCCGCAGGTGCCGCGCGAGATGGAGATGGAGGTCCAGAACATCGCGGACCCCAACCTCCTCACCTACTTCGTCGCCTCTACGATGCGCCTGGACGTTGCCGAGAAGCAGGCCATCCTCGAAGAGCGCAACACCGAGAAGCGGATGCGCAAGCTCACCATGCTCCTCACCAAGGAGCTGGAGGTGGTGGAGCTTGGCCACAAGATCCAGAACGACATCCAGAAGGAGATGGAGAAGAACCAGCGCGAGTTCTACCTCCGTCAGCAGCTGCGCGCCATTCAGGAAGAGCTCGGCGAAGTCGATCCACAGCAAGCCGAGACCAACGAGCTTCGCAAGAAGATCGACGAAGCCGGCATGCCGGAGGAGGTCCGCAAGGCCGCCGACCGCGAGCTCGACCGCCTGCAGCGCGTGCCCAGCGCGTCGCCGGAGTATAGCGTGGTGCGCACCTACCTCGACTGGCTGACCCAGTTGCCGTGGAACGTGCAGACCGCCGATCAGATCGACATTGCGCAGGCGCGCAAGATCCTCGACGAGGATCACTACGACCTGGAGAAAGTCAAGGATCGCATCGTCGAGTACTTGGCCGTCGGCAAGCTTAAGAAGAAGATGACCGGTCCCATCCTCTGCTTCGTGGGACCGCCGGGCGTCGGTAAGACCTCGCTTGGCCAGTCGATCGCCAAGGCCATGGGACGCAAGTTCGTGCGTCTCTCGGTTGGCGGCGTGCGCGACGAGGCGGAGATCCGCGGCCATCGCCGCACCTACATCGGTGCGATGCCTGGTACAATCGTGCGCGCGCTGCGCGACGCGGGAACGAAGAACCCCGTCATGATGATCGACGAGATCGACAAGGTCGGCGCGGATTATCGCGGCGACCCGCAGTCGGCGCTGCTGGAAGTGCTCGATCCGGAGCAGAACTTCACGTTCCGCGACCACTATCTCGACTTGCCGTTCGATCTCTCCGAAGTGCTCTTCATCTGCACCGCCAACCAGTTGGAGACGATCTCGCCGCCGCTGCGCGACCGCATGGAGATTATCCCGCTCCACGGTTACACGGAGCTGGAGAAGCTGCAGATCGCCAAGCGCTACCTGGTCAAGAAGCAGCAGATCGTCAACGGCCTGCGCCCTTCGCAGGCGCCGCTGACGGACAAGATCCTGCGCGCGATCATCAACGACTACACGCGCGAAGCCGGTGTTCGCAATTTGGAGCGCGAGATCGGTACCGTGCTGCGCAAGGTGGCGCGAAAAGTCGCCGAGACCCCGGCGTACAAGGAGAAGATTACGCCGGAGTCGCTGGTGGACTACTTGGGCAAGCCGAGATTCTTCAACGAAGTGAAGAAGCGCGTGGCTACCGTTGGCGTCGCCACGGGCCTGGCGTGGACGCCCGTGGGTGGCGACATCCTCTTTATCGAGGCCACAGCCATGCCGGGTAAGGGCGCTGTGACGCTCACCGGCCAGTTGGGCGACGTCATGAAGGAGAGCGCCACGGCCGCGGTCTCGTTCCTGCGCGCGCACTCCACCGATCTCGGTCTGCCGGAGGATTTCTTCGCCAAGCACGA
>SCQY01000211.1 GCA_004298665.1 bacterium
GCGGCGAGCTCATCGCGCAGGGTCTGCGGCAGCACGGTGATCGAGGCCACGTCCTCCAGCAGCTCTTTAGCGGCTGCGCGGTAGAGCTGGTCGATGCGGTAGCGCTTGAGGCCGAGCTCTTCGGCCAAGGACTGACCGTCGCGCGAGCCGATGGCCTGCGCGCGGTCGTCCCACCAGATCCGCATGGGGTCGCGTTCCATAACCTTGCAATGGTAGTCGAAATGGCTGCCGGCGTCCAGCGAAGCGCCGGCGCCGCCATCCTCCTCAAAAGAGCGTCGGCTGCTCGGGCGGCCCCGCAGGCTGAGCGCCGGAGGGCACGCCTTCTGAGACCGGCTCCGGTGCCGACTCCAACTGATCGAGCCGCGCCCGCACGGCCTTGAGGTCGGCCCACACCAAGCGCTTGGTCTCGGTAAGCGCCATTCCGCCCTGCCGCAAGACGTAGGCGGGATGGAAGGTGACCATCAGCGGGATCCCATGCGGCCCTTCGTACCAGCGCCCGCGCATCCGCGTGATCTGAAAGGCCGGCCCCAGGAACGACTTAGCGGCCGGGGCGCCCAACGCCAAGATCACCTGCGGACGGATGATGGCGATCTGCTCGTCCAAGTAAGGGCGGCAGTTGATCAGCTCCTGGGGCGTCGGGGCGCGATTGCGCACCTTCGTGCCCTCGCGGTAGCTCGCGCGGCACTTGATGGTGTTGCAGATATAGACTTCGTCACGCTCGAGTCCGATGGCGCTCAACATCTTCGTCAAGAGCTCGCCGGCACGCCCGACGAACGGACGCCCCGTGGCATCCTCCATCTCGCCGGGCCCCTCGCCCACGCACATCAGATGTGCGCAGGGATCGCCCTCGCCGAAGACGCTCTTGGTCCGCGAATAGCCGATCTCGCACTTGCGGCAGGCTTCGACAGTGCGCGCGAGTTGGGCCAGCGCGCGCTCGCGCGCTGCCCGCTCCTCGAGCGTCGGCTCGCGCTCGCTCATCGCGGCTCCCTGTCGAGGACAACCGCTTCTCCAACGGCCATGAGCCGCGTCGCGCCCGGCTCGTCGACGGTTTGAAAGCGCAAGCCGATCACGCCGTTGGCGCCCATGCGCTCCGCTCGCTCCAGCAGACGCGCGACGGAGGCGGCACGCGCACGCTCGGCATCGGTCACGAAATCATACGGCGTCAAGCCGAGGAACGAGCCGACGGCGCGCATCGCGTCGCGCAGCAGACGGCGCGGCTGCGTGGCCTCGCCCGAAGCCGTGCCGCAGCGGCGCAGGATGCGAAAGCCCGTCGCTTCATGCGTGGTGGCGACGCAGTCCGAGCTCAGCGCCATCAGCGTGCCGCCATCGCTATCGCCCGAGCGCGCGCCGCAGCAGCAGCGCAGCGCCGGCCAGCGGTACAGCGTAGAGCGCGTAGCGCACCACCAGCGCGGCACTGAGCGCATAGTACCAGAGACGGCCATGGTGTTTGATCCAGTAGCGGCGCCGGCCCGCGCGCTTGTGACGCTCCACAGCACCGCGCGAGATCGCCGAGCCCATGCCCTCGTGGAGCGCGATGCTGGTGGGAACGAACCACGTCTCGATGCCCAATCCCGCCGCGCGCTTGCACAGGTCAACCTCCTCCTGATACAGGAAGAAACGCTCGTCAAAGCCGCCCAGGCGCTGGATGGCGCTGCGGCGCAGTGCCATCGCCGCGCCGATCACGATGTCCACGCGCCGCTCGCGGTCGTAGCCCCCGGCGCGTAGTGCGTAGCCGTTGGCGTAGCGGCGCAGCGGCGGAAGCTCGCCCCAGGCGCTCGAGCGCAAGAAGGCGCCCACCCACGTATCGAACTCGCCGCACGACTCCTGGATCGAGCCGTCCGGATTGAGCACGCGTGAGCCGGCGATCCCCGCTTGGGGATGGCGGGCGAAGAAATCAAGCATGGCACGCAGCGCCCCCGGCTGCACTTGGGCGTCCGGGTTGAGCAGGTAGTAGTATTCCGCATCGACGGCGGCAAACGCGCGATTGCAGCCCGCGCCGAATCCGAGGTTCGCGCCGTTCTCCACCACGAGGATGCGTTGGCCATAGCGCGCCCGCAAGCTCTCCGCGGTACCGTCGTGCGAATCGTTGTCGGAGACGACCAAAGCGTAGCGCTCCGGCTCGCGCTGCACTTCCGGAAGCGCGAAGTAGGAGTCGATCGCCGCCGCGGCGCGCGTGGCGTCATTCCAGGTCACCACCACGACGCAGAGCTGGGGCGTGCCGTTCACGGCGCGGCGCTTCCAGCGAAGCGCTCGCGCTGCTGGAGATAGGGCCAGATGAAGAGATCGATCTCGCCGTCGAGGACCGCCGTCACGTTCCCCGTCTCGACGCCGGTACGGTGGTCCTTCACCAACTGGTACGGGTTGAGAACGTAGGAACGAATCTGACTGCCCCATTCCGTGGAGAGCTTCTCGCCGCGCAGCTCGGCCAGCTTGCGGTCGCGCTCCTCCAACTCGCGCAGCACGAGCTTGGCGCGCAAGATCGACATCGCCACGTCGCGGTTCTGCATCTGCGAGCGCTCCTGCTGCGAAGAGACGATGATTCCCGTGGCAAGGTGGATGATGCGGATCGCCGACTCGGTCTTGTTGACGTACTGCCCGCCGGCGCCGCCGCTCTTGAAGGTTTCGATACGTATCTCGTCGGGCTTGATCTCGATCTGCCCCTCACCGGCTTCGAGCTCCGGTACCACGTCCACGCTGGCAAAGGCCGTGTGACGCCGGTGCGCCGCATCGAACGGCGAGATCCGCACCAGGCGATGGACGCCGCGCTCGCTCTCGAGCATGCCGTATGCGTTGCGGCCACGCACGAAGAACGTAGCGCTCTTGATGCCGGCTTCGTCACCCGGCGTCTCGTCGCTGTAGTGAACGTCAAAGCCGTGGTGCTCCGCCCAGCGCACGTACATGCGCAGGAGCATCTGCGCCCAGTCCGCGGCATCGGTTCCACCGGCCCCCGAGTTGATCGAGACGATTGCGCCATGGTGGTCGAACTCACGATCGAACGTGGCTGCCATCTCCAAGCGCTCGAGCTCCTGGGCCGCGGCCCCGACTTCGCGGTGCGCCTCTTCATCGGCCCCCGCTTCGTCGCCCATGAGATCGAGCAACTCCCAGGCCTCGTCCAGCGCACGTTCGACGTGGTCGAGCGGCTCCGTCTCGGCGCGCAGATCGGCGATCTGCTTCATGGCAGCCTGAGCCTCTCCGGCGTCCTCCCAAAAATCACTGGCCTCGGCGGAGCGCTCCAGCTCCCTCAGGCGATCGCGATGCTGAGCGTAGTCAAAGACGCACCCGCAGCCGCTCCAGCTGCGCGCGTAAACGGGTGATCTCGGATCGGGTAGCCTCGCTCATGGTTGCGCCGATTCGTCCGCCCGCCCCCGCGGCCCTCGCAGGGGTGAAACTCTTCTCAAGGGTCGAACGTCATAACGTAGAGATTAGTGGCCATTGCACTTTTGACATAGGAAGGTCCGCCTCGATGCCGTTACCGATGATCAGCCGCCGCCTGCTCGTGGAAGGCGCGGGCGCCGCGCTCGTGGCGTCCATGCTCCCGATCGCTGCCCGCGCCGCCGGCGCGGCGATACGCGTGGGGATGATCCCCGACGCCGGTGCCACGCAAGTCTCCGTTGACGAGAAGCGCCCATTGCGAGAGTACCTGGCCTCCAAGACCGGGTACGACGTCAACCTAGTGATCCCCACGAACTATAACGCCACCGTGGAGGCGCTTGGCAACGGCTCGCTGGACTTCGCCTATCTCGGTGGCCTGACGTACGTCCAGGCACATGCACGCTATGGCGTGATTCCGCTCGTGCAGCGCTCCAGCGACCGGCGTTTCCATTCGCTCTTCATCACGCAGAGCGACTCGGCCGTCCGCACCTTGGCGGATCTGCGCGGCAAGAACTTCGCCTTCGGCGATACCAACTCGACCAGCGGCCACTTGATGCCCTATTACTACATGCAAAAGAGCGGCATCGATCCCGAGCGGGACGTGAAGTATCGCTTCACGGGCAACCACCCGGCCACGGCCAAGGCGGTGGAGGCCGGCATCGTCGACGCCGGCGCCATCGACGAGAGCGTCTTCCATGCGATGGTCGACGGCAAGCAGATCGACGGCAGCAAAGTGCGCGTCTTCTACACCACGCCGCCGTTCGTCGACTACGTCTGGGTAGCGCGCAAGGATCTCGACGCCCAGCAGCGCCAGGCGCTGGCCCAGGCGTTCCTCGCGCTCAAAGACCCGCGCGACAAGACGCTGCTCGACATCCTGCGCGGCAAGGAGTTCGTACGGGCCGACGACGCCGAGTACGATACCCTGCGCGGGGTGGCTCGCAAGCTGAGCATGCTGTAGCGCCGTGCTCTCCGTCATCGACCTCACCGTACGCTATCCCAGCCAGGCCGCACCGGCGCTGCAAGGCATCTGCCTGCACGTCGCGGGCGGCGAACGCGTGGCAGTGGTGGGGCCCAGCGGCGGCGGCAAAACCACGCTCTTCCGCGCCGTCAACGGCAGCGTGCTCGTGCAAAGCGGCTATGTGGCGCTGGAGGGCGAGCGGGTGGGCGAGGCTCGCGGCGCAAAGCTGCGCGCGCTGCGCCGGCGCATCGCCGTCATCGCGCAGATGCACGACCTCGTCGATCGCCTCGCCGTCTACCAGAACGTGATGGCAGGTGCGCTCGGACGCTGGAGCTCGCTGCACGCCCTGCGCTTCCTGCTGCGGCCGAGCGGCGCCGAACTGGCCGAGGCCAAGGCGGCGCTCGAGCGTGTGGGGATTCCCGAGAAACTGCGCAGCCGCACCTCCGATCTCTCGGGCGGACAGCGCCAACGTGTCGCCATCGCACGGGCGCTGGTGCAGCGGCCCACCGTGCTGTTGGCCGACGAACCCGTGGCATCGCTCGATCCCGCGCGCAGCGAGCAGATTCTAGCGCTGCTCTGCGATCTAGCGCGCGAGCGCGGCCTGGCTCTGCTCTGCTCGCTCCATCAACCCGAGCTTGCCATGCGCTACTTCGACCGCATCGTTGGCCTGCGTCATGGACGCGTGGTCTTCGATCGCCCGGCGGCCAAGATCGAGCCGGAACACCTCGTCTTCGCTTCGTAGCATGCATACGCTGACCATCGCCTGGCATACGCTGCTGGCCTTCTTCCCGCCGGATCTCTCACCGTCGTACCTGCGCTACGTCTGGCTCCCCGTGGCACAGACCATCGGCATGGCCTCCGCGGGAATGGTCGTGGCGCTTAGCCTGGGAATTCCACTTGCCATCTACGTCGGTACGCGCGCACCGGGCTGGCAGGGCATCGTGGGCCTGCTCTCCGCGCTGCGCGCAATTCCCGATCTCACCTTGGCGATCTTGGCGGTCGTCATCGTCGGCCTGGGACCCGCTGCCGGCATGGCGGCGCTGGCGGTCTTCTACACGGCGATGGTGGGCAAGGTCTTCGCCGAGCTCTTCCTGGCCGCGCCGCAGGCGCCGCTCGAGTCGCTGCGCGCCACGGGGGCGCCGCGGCTGGCCGTCGCGCTCTTCGGGCTCATCCCGCTCACGCTTGCCGATCTGCTGACATTCGGCTCCTACTCCTTCGAGTGCGCGATGCGCGCCTCGGTCATCGTGGGTGCCGTCGGCGGCGGAGGCATCGGTACGGAGCTCGTCGGTGCCGTCAACGGCCTGGACTACCCGCGTGCCACCACGCTCATCATCATCCTCGCCCTGCTGGTAGCCAGCGTCGACACGCTGGGCTGGCTGATACGCAAGAACCCGCGCATCGCCCTGGTGCTCTTCCCCGTGGGCGTTGCGACAATGCTGCTCAATCCCCCGCAAGTCTTCGTGGTCCGCCACGCCTTCGTGACCTTCGCGGGCATGCTGCCGCCGCTGCTGAATCCCAAGGCGCTTGCCGCCCTTCCGGCGCTGCTGTGGGAGACGCTGGAGATTGCCGTCGGCGGCACGGCACTGGCTTTGCTGCTGGCGTTGCCGCTGGCACTAGGCGCGGCGCGCAATGTCGTTCACACGGCGATCACTGCCGCCGTTCGCCGCGTGCTCGACGTTGCGCGCGCCGTTCCGGAAATCGTCTGGGCATTGATCTTCGTCGTGATGGCGGGGATCGGGCCGCTGGCCGGTGCGCTGGCACTGGGAATCCACTCGGCGGGCGTGCTCGGCAAGCTCTTCGCCGAAGCCTTCGAAAACGTCGACACGGCGCCGGTACGAGCGCTTGAAGCGACCGGCGCAGGGCGCCTTCCGGTGGTCGCCTTCGGCATCTTCCCGCTGGCAATCGGCCCCATCGCCGTACACACGATGTTCCGCCTCGAATGGAACGTCCGCGCGGCCACGGTGGTCGGCATGATCGGCGCGGGCGGGATCGGCGAGGCGCTCTTCAACGCGCAGCAGCACATGCACTACCAAGAGATGATGGCGTACATCGCGGCCACCTGGCTGCTCGTGATCCTGGCCGACGTCGTGGGCGAGCGGGTGCGCCGCCGCCTGGGCTGGAACTACGTGACGACATGACCATCGCGAAATCGATCCGTCTGACGGCCTACAGCTCTTGCGCGGGGTGAGCGAGCAAAGTCGGCTCCGCCGATCTCGCGCACGTGCTGCGCGACTTGCCGCCGATCACCGACCCCAACGTCCTGGTGGGAACCTCCACCTTTGACGATGCGGGGGTCTATCGCATCTCCGACGAGCTGGCCCTGGTGCAGACCGTCGACTTCTTCACGCCCATCGTGGACGATCCGTTCACCTTTGGACGCATTGCCGCCGCCAACGCCCTCTCCGACATCTACGCTATGGGCGGACGCCCCATCACCGCGCTCAATATCGCCGCCTTTCCCATGGGCACGCTGCCGGATGACGTCTTCGCCGCGATTCTGCGCGGCGGCGCCGACGCATGCGTGGAGGCCGGCGTCAGCATCGTTGGCGGGCACACCGTGAAAGACGACGAGCCGAAGTTCGGCATGGCCGTCACGGGCCTCATCGACCCGCGGCACATCCTGCGCAACGACGCGGCGCAACCCGGCGATCTGCTCTTCCTTACCAAGCCCTTGGGGACGGGCATCTACTCGACGGCGCTCAAGCACGATGCGATCGACGACGATGCGATGGCCGAAGCGGTACGCTCGATGTCGGCGCTCAACGCACGCGCCGCTCAGGCGGCGTTGGAGGCGGCGGCGCACGCGTGCACCGATATCACAGGCTTTGGCTTCCTCGGCCATACGCACGAGATGGCCGCCGGCAGCGGGGTTTCCCTGGAGATCGACGCCGCTACGCTTCCGCTGTTCTCGCGAACGCTCGAGCTCATCGAGGCCGGCGAGGTTCCGGGAGGCACCAAAGACAACGCCGAGCAGCACCTTTCCTTCACGCGCTTCGACGATGCGGTCCACCCCGCGCTGCGCTTGGCACTCTCCGACGCGCAGACCTCCGGGGGCTTGCTCATCGCGATTCCCCGTAAGCGCGCCGCCCTCCTGACCGCAGCGCTCGAGCGGCGCGGTCAACTCGCGCGCGCCGTCGGCCGCGTCGTGGAAGGGCACGGCGAGATCGCAGTCCTCGCTCAGCGCTGAAGTGAAAGCGCTGGAAAACGAGATCGCGTGGTCTTGGTCGCGCGACAAGATCTACCGGCGCTGCAAGCGTGAGTACTACTGGACCTACTACGGAAGCTGGGGCGGATGGGAAGACGACGCGACCTCTACGCAGCGCAAGGCGCGCTTCCTCAAAAAGCTCTCCGACGTCAACCGTCTGGTCGGCGACGCGATCCATACGCCCATCGCCAAAGCGCTCCATCTCCGCCGCCCCGCTGAGCGCACGCCGCCGTTCGAGCAGATCGCCGGCGAGGCCCACGAAGCATTCGAGCACACCGCGCGTCTGAACGGCTGGCAGATCGGTGACGATATCGCTGACCCCAAGCGCGGCATGGGGCAACTCGCAGAGCGGTACTACCGGCTCCCCGATCTCGACGAACGCATCTCGCTGGCACGCGTGAAGCTCGAAGCCAACCTGGACGGGCTCCGTCAGAGCCTCTACGCGAAGATTCCTTTCCGCCACGATGCCCGCGATTTGCTGTGGGTCGACCCCGTCGAGCATCCCGCGATCATGTCGCGCAACGAGGCGATGGAAGCGAAACGCCTCACGCTGGATGACGGTACGGTCCTCTACGGATCGCCGGACGTCGTGGTGAGGGGTACGGACGGTTTGGTGCACATCATCGATTGGAAGACGGGACGACTCTCTTCGCCGGACGATCTTCAGATCGGCGCGTATGCACTGTTCGTTCAGCGTAAACTCGATGTTCCGCCCGACGCGATGCGCGGGCACCTCGTGCATTTCTTAGCGCCCAGCGAGCATCAAGTCGTACCGATCGACGGCCTGGCCGAGAAGGTTACGCTCGTGCGCAGCATGATCGACGAGTTCCTCGCCGGCCTGCGAGCACGTCTAACCGTTCCGCAGCTGAATCGCGCCGACGACATCGAGCGCTTCCCCATGATCGATCCGGGACCAACGTGCATGCGCTGCGCATACCGAGAGCTGTGCGGGCGAGCCACGCTTGGTCAGCCGCCGGCGGACAGCGACGACGAGTACGGCGACAGCGTCTAGTCCACGATACAAAATTCGCGAACGGACGCTTCCTTCGGGGGGAAATCAGCCGCACGACACTCAAACTACCGCGGCCAGTAATCCTAAAGCAGCCTACTTCCTGTACTCATTCGTTAGGCCACGCGCGGCGTGGCAAGGAGACAGAGTATGCCGAGTGATTCCATTTCCCGCAAGTCGTTCGTGAAAGGCGTCGGCCTCGGTGCCGCGGCCCTCACGGCGGGCTTCCCCGCCTTCATTCCCAAGATCGGCGAAGCCGCCGACACCATCAAGATCGGCCAGATCGAAGAGCTAACCGGCGTCTACGCCGCGGTGGCGCAGAACGAGAAGCGCGGCGCAGCGATCGCCGTCGAATGGTGGAACCAAAGAGGCGGCGTCATGGGACGCAAAGTCGAAGTCGTTCTCGAGGACAACCAGAACAACCCCGGCGTGAGCGTCGAGAAGGCTCGTAAGCTCGTCAACCAAGACAAGGTCGTGGCGCTCATGGGCACGCTCAACAGCGCCGCCTCGCTTGCCACCAGCAACGCCGCGAACTCGATGGGCAAATTCTTCATCGACTCCGGCGGCCATACGGACCTCATCACGGGCAAGAACTGTCACTGGAGCACGTTCCAGACGTGCCACACCACATGGCAGCTCACCCATGCCACGGGTTTTTCGATCGCCAAGCTGTTCGGCAAGAAGTGGTACTTGATCACGCCGGACTACGCGTTCGGCCATTCGCTGGCAGAGGGCTATGCCGACGTGGCCAAGAGGGTCGGCGGCACCATCGTTGCCAACGATCTCACGCCGCTGGGCACCAGTGACTTCAGCCCATACCTCACGAAAGTAGCGGCAGCCAAGCCCGACTGCCTGCTGGTGCTGGTAGCCGGCGAGGACTGGGTGAACTTGATGAAGCAGGCCGGCTCGTACGGCATCGTCAAGCAGTTCCCGATTGCAGGGCCCTACGCGGAGCTCGAGGCAGTGTGGGCCGTTCCCCCCGAGGTGCGCGTCGGCTACTGGGGCACCGAGTGGTACTTCAAAGGCGAGACCGTACTCGGCAAGAACAACGCCGTAGCCGAGCGCTTCGTCAAAGAGTACAGGAAGCTCCATAACGAGCCGCCCACGCCGCGCAGCTGCTTCGGCTACACGGCGATGGACCGGCTGCTCTGGTCCATCCAGGAGACGAAGTCGACCGACGCCGTGAAGATGGCGCGGGCTCTCGCCGGCACACACTTCAGCGGCCTTTGGGAAGGCGGCGGGGAGTACCGTAAAGTCGACCACGCGATGCAGTGGCCCGTGTGGTTCGGCAAGCTCAACCCGAACGGCACCCCCGGCGATCCGCACGATGTCTTCCACATCTTGGACCGCCAGGAAGCCAAAGGAACCGCGCTCTCCGAGGAAGATGCCTCGAAGACCTGCGATCTGAAGTGGCCCTCGTAGTCTAACCTGTACGACGCAAGCGAGCGGCGCGCTTTCCTGACGGAAGCGCGCCGCTCGCTTTTTTCATGGGCGGCGGCTTCGCGTGAAGCGGCGCGCACCTGGAGATAATCAAAGCAGGAGGTATCTCGATTATGAACGGCGTTCTGCGGGTGGCCGAGCAGCATCGCGCCCTCGCCGTCGCGCAGCCCAGAGCGCTGGAACGAGCGCAACGCAGCGTTCGGCCCGGCCGCTCTAGCGGTTCTCTGCCATCGCCGGACGATCGAAGCCGCCGCCCTGCGCAAACCGCCGTTCTCGGTACGTTCGTGGACTTCTACGCATAGCGCCGATAACGCTTACGCTGCCTGGCCCGCTCCGTGGCACTTCTTATACTTCTTGCCGCTCCCGCACGGACAGGGATCGTTGCGGCCAACCTTTCCATGTTCGCGATGCACGGGCTTGGGGGCCGACTCGTCATCGCGATTGGTGGCGAAAGCATGCGGCTGCGCCGGCGCGGGGCCCAAGAGCTGTTCGAGTGCCTTGGGCGGCGTTTGGGGCGCGGCGGCCTGCGGAAGCAGTACGCCGCTCGGAGCCGTCTCGACACCGAGATCGAGCATCGTCGACGCCGGCGGAGCCGCTTGAGCCTCTTGCGGCGCAGCAACTTCGATGACAACGCGGAAGACGCTCTTGATCGCCTCGTCGGCAATCGTTGCCTTGAGGCCCTCGAAGTAGTCGTAGGCTTCTTTTTCGTACTCTACGCGCGGATCTTTTTGACCGTAGCCGCGCAGTCCGATACCCGTCTTGAGAGCATCCATGCTGTAGAGGTGATCGACCCACAGCCGGTCGATGATCGGCAGCATGATGTAGCGCTGCTCGACCATGCGCATCATCCCGGGAGCGATGGCCTCGATCTCGCGCTCCTTGGCTTCGTAGGCGGCCTGCCCCAGATCGCCAACGCGCAGCTTCATCTCCTCGCGCGAGAGCTTCTCCAACTCCTCTAAGGTGATCTGATTCTTGATCGGCCAAACCTGCTCCAACTCCTCGAGGATCGACTCGAGATCCCATTCCGAAGGATGAGCGTTCTCGGGAGCCGCCGCATCGACGACTTCGTCAACGCGGTCGCGGATGGTGGAGATGAAGTACTCGCGGAGGTTCTCACCTTCGAGGACGCGGCGCCGTTCAGCGTAGATGATCTCGCGCTGCTTGTTCATGACGTCGTCGTACTCGAGCACCGACTTACGGATCTCGTAGTTGTGGTTTTCGACCTTCGACTGTGCCCGCTCGATCGACTTCGAGATCATGCCGGACTCGATGGGCGTCTCGTCGGTGAAGCCGACGCGCTCCATGATGCCCGTCAGGCGATCGCCGCCGAATAGACGCATCAGCTCGTCGTCCAAAGCCACGTAGAAGCGCGTGCTGCCGGGATCGCCTTGGCGGCCCGAGCGGCCGCGCAATTGGTTGTCGATGCGCCGCGACTCGTGACGCTCGGTGCCGATGATGGCAAGCCCGCCGGCCTCCTGGACGCCATCGCCTAGCTTGATGTCCACGCCGCGGCCGGCCATGTTCGTGGCGATCGTCACGGCGCCGCGCACGCCGGCGTCCTTGATGATCTCCGCTTCCTTCTCGTGGTATTTCGCGTTGAGCACGCTGTGCGCGATGCCTTCGCGCGCCAGCATGCGCGAAAGCCGCTCCGACTTCTCGATCGAGCGCGTGCCCACCAGCACCGGCCGCCCTTTCTTGTGTTCCTCCACCACTTCGGCAATGACAGCCGCGAACTTCGCCTCTTCCGATTTGAAGACGATGTCGGACATGTCCTTACGGGCGATGGGCTGGTTGGTGGGGATCACCACCACGTCCAGGCCGTAGATGTCGCGAAACTCGCGTTCCTCGGTCTTCGCCGTACCGGTCATGCCGGCGAGCTTTCCATAGAGGCGGAAGTAGTTCTGGAACGTGATCGTGGCGAGGGTCTGGTCCTCGCTGCGCACGGCCAGGCCTTCCTTCGCTTCGATGGCCTGGTGAATGCCGTCGGAGTAACGTCGGCCGTACATCAGCCGGCCGGTGAACTCGTCAACGATGACGACTTCGCCGTCCTTGACGATGTACTGCTGGTCCTTGTGGAACAGATTCCAGGCTTTGAGCGCCGCGTTGAGCTGGTGCGTGAGCTCCAAGTTACGCTGATCGTAGAGGTTCTTGATGCCGAGCATCCGCTCGACTTTGGCAACGCCCTCCTCGGTGATCGGCACGGCGTGAGCCTTCTCATCGACCGTAAAGTCTTCGTCTTTGGCCAGACGCGGAATGATCTGCGCGAACTTTGCGTAGAGCTCCGTGGCATCGGGACCTTGGCCGCTGATGATGAGCGGCGTGCGCGCTTCGTCGATGAGGATCGAGTCGACTTCATCGACCACCGCGTAGTGGAGCTCTCGCTGAACGAGGTCCTCGACCTGCCACGCCATGTTATCGCGCAGGTAGTCGAAGCCGACTTCGTTGTTCGTGACGTAGGTGATGTCGCTGCCGTAGGCTTCGCGCCGCTGCTCCGAGTTGAGATCGTGCTGGATCACGCCGACGGTCAAACCCAGGAAGCGATAGATGGGCGCCATCCACTCCGCGTCACGCTTGGCAAGGTAGTCGTTGACGGTGACGACGTGGACGCCCCGCCCCACCAGAGCATTCAAGTAGACGGGAAGCGTGGCGACGAGCGTCTTGCCCTCGCCGGTCTTCATCTCGGCGACCTTGCCCTCGTGGAGTACCATCCCGCCGATCAACTGCACGTCGAAGTGACGCATCCCCAGCACTCGCCGTCCGGTCTCGCGCACGACGGCGAAAGCCTCAGGCAGCAGATCGTCGATGCGCTCACCGGCGGCGAGGCGCTCTTTGAACCCAGCAGTCTTGCCGCCCAGCTCTTCGTCGGAGAGGGCTTGGATCTGGGGCTCGAGTGCGTTGACGCGCTCGACCACGCGGCGGAAGCGCGAGATCTCACGTTCGTTCGAATCGAAGAGGGTCTTTAGAAACGCCATGACCGGCCCCTGTTCGGCGCTCCCGCCATCATGCCCCGCAAGACCCTCCGCGGGCGGACTTGGGTTGCAGGACTTTCCTTCCTGTGATGGCGGCCCTATTCGAGGTACGGATCGATCTGGCCGAGGCTGCCGTCCCGCCTGCGGTAGAGCACCGCTATCTGCTCGCTCTCGGCATTCACGAAGATGAAGAAATCGTGACCGAGATCCTTCATCTCCTGAGCGGCGTCCTCAGGGGCCATCGGTCGCACCCCAAAGTGCTTGCGTCGCGTGATGCGCCCCACCGGAGAGGTTGGCGGCTCCTGGTCTTCCGCGGCGGGCGGCGCGCCGTCGCGGATGCTCTGATGGCCGCGCTTGGTGCGGCGTTCTTTGAACTTCGTGATCTGCGCCGTCAGCTTATCGGCAACTGCATCCACCGACGCGTACATGTCTTGACTGCGATCGGCGGCGCTGAACGTCTCGCCTGGTACGGCGATGCTGGCATCTACGACCTGCCAGTTGCGCTCAATGCTCATCGAGACCGAGGCGTCGAGCACGCGCTCGAAGTAGTGCGCGAGGTGCCCGATCTTCTGCTCGGCATACGTGCGCATCGCCGGCGTGACTTTGACATTCTTTCCCTTGACGAGCACGTTCATCCGTTACGGCTCCTTCGCTCGGAGAACCCGCGAAACGCGCGGGGGTGGCGCGAAGCCGGGACTTCTCCGCACGACGCCGCGCTAGCCTCCCAGCACCCGTCGCTGGGGGTCGTTGAGCATGCGTTCAGGGAGCGCGCGCAGCAGCTCGCCGACCGTGACGAAACGGTATCCCGCCGCATGGAAGCGTGCCACGATCTCCGGCAGCGCCTCGATGGTTGCCAGCTTCCCGCTGTGGAGCAGCAGGATCTCCGGAGCCGTGGCACGCGACGTGACGTGCGCGACGATCGCCTGGGGCGTCAGCGTCCGCCAATCACCCGGGTCGTCGGTCCACAGCACGACCGCGTAACCGGCGCGCTGGGCCGCCAGCACCGTGGCCAGCGTGTAGCGCCCGTGGGGCGGCCGCATGCGCATGCGAATGCTGGGTTGGTGAAGGCCGATGCTGCCGAGCGCATCGGCTCCTTCGCGCAACTCGCGCCGTACCCCAGCCGGACTCAGACGATCGAGATCGGGATGGCTGTACGTGTGGTTCTCCACTTCGTCGCCGCCGCCGGAGACGGCGCGCGCCAAGCTCGGAAACTGTTCGGCATCACGCCCGATCAGCAGGAACGTAGCGGGCACACGAAGCGCGCGCAGCTGCTCCGCGAGCAGCGGCGACTCCACGGCATAGGGACCGTCGTCGAAGGTCAGCGCAATCAGCCGCGGCCGCGCGGGATGGGGACGCACATCAGCCAGAAGCGTTGCGAGCTGGCGTCCGAGCGAGGGCCGGAGCATCGCGCGCGCATCGTCGCCGGCGGCGATGTATGCCGGCACCAGCTGGGCACGCGCATGCTTGAGCAGCCGGCCCGCA
>SCQY01000212.1 GCA_004298665.1 bacterium
ATCGCCGCGCCGGATTGGAGAAGACGGTGGGCGATCGCGTAGCCGATGCCGCGCGCGCCGCCGGTCACGATGGCGACGCGACCGTTGAGATCGATCTGATTCATCGACCACTCGTTGTCTGATGTTTCGGAGGCTCCTCTTGGAACACGCGGCGGCGCGGCCGTGACCATGACCCCAGTCCCGTAAGATTTCGCTTCGTGGATACGAAGGGCTGGACAATGACGAATTGTTCGTCTATTGTTGCTGAAAAGGTTAGCGCAACCGTTTTCATAGATGTTATCAAGGAGCAACATTGAGTAGCGCACTGCATCTTCGGGGTGCGATTCCCGCGAACATCATGCCATTTCGGGCGGACTTCTCGATAGACGAGCCTGAGTATCGCAGGCACCTGGACTGGCTAGCCTCTGCCCCGGGCGTGGGCGGCATTACCTGTAACGGCCACGCGGCGGAAGTCTCCGTCCTGACCCGCAAGGAGCGCCGGTGGGCCGCAGCCGTTGCGGTCGAGACCGTCAGTCACCGGGTCCCAGTAGTTGCAGGCATCTACGCGGAGAGCTATCGGGAAGCGATCGAACTCGCTCGCGACGCCAAGGCCGAGGGCGTTGACGGTCTACTCATTTTTCCGCTGAATGCTTTAATGCTGGGCGGCAACCCCGAGATGGCCTACCGGCATTTCGCCGAGATCGCGGACGCGGTAGGCCTTCCGATGGTGCTCTTCATGTACCCCGAGTGGACTCGCATGCAGTACGGAGAGGATCTGCTCCGCAGGCTTCTTACTGATATCCCACTGATCGTGGCCGTAAAAGAGTGGAGCCTCGATATCGGCGTGTACGAGCGGAATTTGCGCGTCTTGCGCTCCCTTGATCGTCCGGTCGCGATGCTCACGAGCCACAGCACGAATCTTCTGCCTAGCCTGGCGCTGGGCGCCGACGGTATTTTGTCTGGCCACGGGAGCGTGATCTGCGACTTGCAGGCCGAACTTCTCCTCGCTGTGCAGAATGCGCGCCTGCAAGATGCCGCTGCCCTCTACGACCGTATCCAGATACTGACGAGTGTCGTATACCGGCAGCCGATGGGCGATATGTACACGCGGATGAAAGAGCAGCTCGTCATGCTCGGCCGCCTGCGCCACGCAAGCAGTCGTCCACCGCTGCTCCCGATCTCAGACGCGGAGCGGCAAACTCTTCGAGATGCGCTGCATGGAGCAGGTCTGCTCGCCCCCGTCGAGGCTCGGTAACCGTCGATGATTGAACGGCACGATGCGCGCTTAACGAGCAATGAAGCTTTACCTGTCAGCGAAACGGCGATTGGAATTGCCGGGAAACGTATCATCGTTACCGGAGCAGCCGGCGGGATTGGCCGAGCGGTTACACTTGGAATGGTTGATGCGGGCGCCAAAGTGGTTGCAGCGGATCTGTCGGCTGCCCGCCTAGACGCGGTTGTGCGCGAAGGAGGCGCAAACGGCGGGTGGATACGCGGACTCGAGTTCGACGTCGCCGACCTCAGCTCGCTAAGTCACATGTTGGAGAGCGCAGTTCAACTGCTCGGAGGCCTAGACGTGCTGTGCAACATCGCCGGCGTTCAATTGCGTAAGCCGGCGCGTGAGGTCACGGCTCCTGAGTGGCAGCACGTGATGGACGTGAATCTGCGTGGCTCATTCTTTGCCTGCACGCAGGCATCGCGTTATCTTGCGCATGGAGGCTCGATCATCAACTTTTCGTCCGCCGCCAGCCAAGTAGCGATAGAGAATATCAGTGTGTACAGCGCGACGAAGAGCGGAATGACGCAACTCACGCGCGCGTTGGCGATCGAGTGGGCTAAGGACGGGATTCGTGTCAACGCGATCGGTCCAGGCTATATTCGCACCGGGATGACCGCGGATGTATTCGCGGATTCCTCCCGCCGCGAATGGATTCTGGACCGGATACCAGCCGGCCGCTTCGGGGAGCCCAGCGACCTAGTCGGAGCTACCATCTTCCTCGCTTCCGACGCTGCACGCTACATTACGGGTCAGACCATCATGGTAGATGGAGGTTGGGTAGCAGCGTAAATTACTTCGCCTTCGCGTGTCCATTGCTGTTGTTTGTTTGTGCCCCTAAGGTTAGATTCGCCTGCATTTTGGCTTTTAGGAGGATTCCTCGATGTGGAGACAAGCGATCGCCCCAGTGGCCGCTACGGTACGGCGCCGTCTATCGGTTGTCGTAACGGTCGCCGCCATCTTATTTCTCGGTGCCAGCGTGGGAAGTCAAGCTCAAAACAGCGGGCCGATCAAGATCGGCTTGGCTGGTGGGCTGACAGGCTCGCAATCGTTCCTTGGTCAGGCTCAGCGGGAGGGAGTCGTGTTAGCCGCCGACCAGCTCAACGCGAGCGGCGGAATCAACGGGCGGAAAATCGACATCATCTCTGAAGACGATCAGTTCGATCCGTCTCGAGCAGCAGCAATAGCGCAGCGGTTCATAAGCCAGGATCGTGTCGACGCGATCATCGCGGGCACGAACACCGGAACGGCTTTGGTATACGCCAAAGCTTGCGAAGCAGCCAAAGTGCCGCTGATCGTGTCGTTTGCCAGCGACGATCGCATCACGCAAGGTAAGCAATGGTCCTTCGCGGTCGATACCGGCGTGAAAGAGGATATGCAAGCCATTGTCGCCTTTGCGAGCCAGCACTTCAAGCACGCTGCGCTCACGTACGATGACGACGCGTACGGCCAGGCAGCGCGAGATTATACCCTGGCCGAGCTCAAGTTGACCAGCATCGCTCCCTCAGTCGTCGTAGCAATGCCGGACGGCGGCCTCGATTACGGTCCGCAAATCGCCCGCTTACAGTCCGCAGCCGCGGATGTCGTTCTGGCGGGAAACGGCGGCAGCAACGTCGCGCAAATGGCGAAGAACATGGTTCAAGTAGGCTACCAGCCGCTCGTCCTTGGCCCCGCCAGCCTCGCCTTCACATCGATGATCGAGATCGGTGGGACTGCGGTCGAGCATAAGGTTTGGTTCACGGATACGATCGACAATTCGAATCCAAAGTTCGTGACCTTCGCCAAGGCCTTTGAGGCACGCTATCACGAGACACCGCAGACGGGTTTCGAGCTTCTTGCATACGACTCGATGGAGATTCTCGCGAAGGCCATTCAGCAGGCCGGCGGCGTCGACAAGAATGCGGTGCAGGCGACGCTTGATAATATCCACTATGCCGGAGTGTCCGGTAAGGCAGGTACGGACATTTCATTTCCGGCAGCTACCCACCGCCGGCCAGGGGCGGGCATTACGTGGCGTTGGGTGAACAAGGGTAAGTTCGCAAATGTTCCGCCGAGCATGCTCGCGAACCCGGCGGCGTTGGCGGGTAAACGCTGAGGTGGTCAGCTTCGTTGAGGTCGTCATCACGGCTGCGAGCTTCGGCGCTGCCTATGCCTTGCTCGCCCTTTCCATCAACGTGATCTACTCGACCTCAACCGTCCTGAACTTCGCGCAAGGCGAGTTCATGATGCTCGGAGGGATGCTGGGCTGGGTCTTCTATTCGGCGCTCGGGCTCCCATACTGGCTTGCGGTCGTGCTGATTGCAGGCAGTATGGGCCTCGTCGGGTTGGCCGAGTACCTCCTGGTCGTTCGCCCGCTTCTCGTCCGGCGAGCGGCGGACATTGCGATTATGATCGCGACGTTCGGCGCGGCATATGTCATCCGCACGACGGCTGCGCTTGGCATGGGCCGCGTCGAACGCCCGGCCAAGCCGCCGCTCGGGCAGGCGCCGTTCGTGATCGGCGGCGTTCCGATTCTCCCCCAGAGCTTCGTCGTCATCGGAATTACCTGCGCGGTCCTCGTCCTTGCGTGGTGGCTCTACAGTAGGACGACCCTTGGTCTCGCCTTGCGCGCCGCGGCGTTCGATCCCGATGGCGCGCAGATCGTAGGGATCAACGTCGACCGGCTGAACGCGGTTACCTTTGCGGGGGGCGGGATTCTCGCAGGGATTGCCGGTCTGCTGATCAGCCCGCTGTCGTACGCCAGCCCCTGGTTCGGCATTACGTTCGCCATCTCAGGCTTCGCTGCCGCCATTGTTGGGGGATTGGGCAGTTGGCCGGGGGCGGTGGCCGGCGGACTCATCTTGGGACTTGCCAATGCGCTCATGCTGCGGTACGTCAGCGGGCAGTGGGGAACGTTCGCCACCTTCATCCTCTTGCTGCTTGTTCTCTACGTACGGCCGACTGGGATCTTCGGCGAGCGCATCGCTGCGAAATTTGGAACCGTATGAGGCGGAGTGAACGCAGCGAAAGATGAATGACATGATTCAATCCGACGTGAGCGTGCGACGGCCCGCGACGATGGCGCTTAGGCCTCCCGAACATGGCAGCCGGAGTCGCAGCAGGCTCTTGACATTCGCCGGCGTGCTTGCCGTCATCGCTATCCCGCTGCTCAGCGGAAACGGCTACATCGTCCAGGTGGCAAGCCTCGCGGCAATCGGCGCGATCATGGCCGTCAGCCTCGGCGTTCTCTACGGGCATTCCGGTCAACTGAGCTTCGCGCACGCTGCCTTTTACGGTGTGGGCGCGTATACGACCGTTGTGCTCCACACGCAACATGGGCTCAACTTTTTCCTGAGCTTGCTCGTGGGTGCCGGTCTTTCGGGAGCTGTCGCATTCGTCGTTGGATTGCCGACGCTGAGGCTGCGCGGCAACTATCTTGCGATCGCCACAATGGCATTGCAGCTGGGTATCTCCGAAGTGTTCGTGAACGCGAAGATTACCGGCGGCAGCGTGGGGATCTTCGGTATCGTCCGGCCAACGATCGCGGGCATTTCGCTCGAATCACCGTTTGCCTATTACGTCCTCCTCGTGATCGCCGCAGTTCTCGTGATCGCCGTGGCACATTTTCTCGTACACTCGCGAGTCGGCAGAGGCCTCGCGGCCATTCGCGAGGATGAGACCGCGGCCGGCGTGCTCGGTGTGGACGCCATCTGGTACAAAGTAAGTATTTTCACGATTACGGCCATGATCGCCGGCCTTGCCGGCGGGCTCTTTGCCTACCAACTCGAGTACGTCAGCCCGGAAAGCTTTAACCTCGATTGGTCGATCGCCGTTCTCAGCATGGTGATCATCGGGGGCAAGAAGAGCGCGATTGGCGCGGTTCTCGGCGCGGTTATCGTGACGATCGTGACCCAACTGTTGTTTAGCGTGGGTGAGCTTCAGTTCCTCATCTACGGACTTTGGATCATCGTGATCATGATCTTTTTACCGGACGGCCTGATCAGCATTTGGCAGACGGCCGGCCGCAGCACTGCGCGGGGGACGAACTTGTGATGGCGCAGTCCGGATCCGCGACCGTCGACGCGAAGTGCGCCGGACCCCTGCTATCCGTGCAAGGGCTCACGAAGCTCTTCGGGGGCGTGGCCGCCGTGAGCCAGGTGAGCTTCGATCTTGCTCCAGGGAAGTTGACCGGCTTGATCGGGCCGAACGGCTCCGGCAAGTCGACGACGATCAACCTCATGTCCGGCCTCCATCGGCCGACTCGCGGCGCCATCTACTACCGTGGCGAGAACATCAGTAACCTGCCGCCGCACCGGATCGCTCGGCTCGGCATCGTGAGGACGTTCCAGCTCTTACGGTTGTTCGGTGATCTCAGCGCCTTCGAGAACGTTCTCGTCGGCGCGCACCTGCGAGGCAAGAACGGCTTTGCCGCCGCTTGCCTGGGGCCTCTGAAACCGCGCACCGAGGAACAGCAGCTTCACCAGATCGCACGGGATGCGCTGGAATTCGTCGGACTCGGCGGGCGCGGTGAGATCAAGGCCAGGCTGCTGACGTCCGGCGAGGGGCGTCTCTTGGAGCTTGCGCGGGCAATCGCGGCCGATCCGGAGCTGATCTTACTCGATGAGCCGGCGGCGGGCCTCAACACCGCCGAGACGACGCTTCTCGCAGAGAAGCTTCTCAGTCTCGTCGATCGTGGTAAGACGCTGTTGCTGGTCGACCACCACATGAGCTTGGTCATGAGCGTCGCCTCCTCCGTTATTGTCCTCGCCGGAGGCCAAGTCCTGACCATTGGAACGCCTCAGGAAGTCCAGGCAGATCCGCGTGTCGTCGAGTCGTACTTGGGGAGCGGTGAAGTCTATCGGCGCCGGAGAGCGAAGCGCGGAGTGAGCGAGCTTTGAATACCGCTTCATCATTCTTGTCTGTCAGCGGCTTGAGTGTCTCCTACGGGCAGATACGTGCAATTAGGGATGTATCGCTCAACGTATTCAGCGGAGAGATCGTCGCGATACTTGGGGCCAACGGAGCGGGAAAGTCGACGCTCATGAAGGCGGTCGCCGGCCTCGTGCCGCCGGCCGCAGGCAACGTAGAGATCGAAGGCCGGTCTGTCTCCCGGCTTCCGGCGCATCAAAGACCCGGCATGGGCGTCGCGCTTGTGCCGGAAGGCCGCAAGCTCTTTACTCCTTTAACCGTTGAGCAGAATCTCCGGCTCGGCGCGTACTCCTTGGGCCAGTCGGCGAGCCGGAAGCTCGTCGGCGAACGGATGGACGAAGTACTAGAGACGTTCCCGGTCTTGGCGGACCGGCTGCATGCCCTCGCTGGAGAACTCAGCGGCGGTCAGCAACAGATGCTCGCGATCGGACGGGCACTGATGAGCAAGCCGCGGCTCCTGCTCCTCGACGAACCGTCGTTGGGTCTCGCCCCACGGATCGTGGAGGACGTCTTCGCCACGCTGCTGGCGCTTAACGAGAGCCGCGATTTATCAGTACTGATCGCCGAACAGAATATCCGCGAGGCGCTTGCGGTTGCAGACCGCGCATACGTGATCCAGCTAGGGAAGGTGGTCATTGAGGACGATGCCGACATACTGTTCGATCGGAAGGACATCGAAGATGTCTATATGGGCCGGTACAAGGACGGTGCCGACCGGGAAGTTGCGTGCGATGACAGATGAGGTGTTCTTGAAGTGATGGAGGCGTCCGGGGATATCAATGCCGGTGCGGAAGTGCACGGAATGTTCGCCGTACGGCGGGACGCCGAAGTCGCGATCATCGAGATACACCGTCCGGAGGCCAGTAATGCCTTGCGCCGCCAGGACAAGCTCGACTTCATCGATCTGTTGGCGCGTGAGGCGAGCGGCTCTGCGCGTGCGATAGTCATCACCGGTTCCGGTACCAGGGCATTTTGCGCCGGTACCGACATCAAAGAGATGGCCACGTTCTCCCCGCAAGAGAGCCTCGCCATGCTCGCGGTCGAAGAAAGGATGTACGAGGCAGTCATGTCGGCTCCTGTGCCGGTCATTGCTGCCGTGCAAGGCGTTGCTCTCGGAGCCGGCTGCGTCTTGGTGAGCTGTTGCGACCTCGTGGTTGCGGGTGAGAGTGCAAAATTCGGGCAGCCGGAGGTGCGAAACGGTGCGCCCGCGCCGCTCCACGTCGCGCTGCTGCCTCGGATCATCGGCCTGAATCGGGCACGTTGGATGCTATACACGTGTCAGTCGATCGACGCGGCGACGGCTCGCGAGGTCGGACTAGTGAGCGAGGTGGTCTCCGACGGCCGGGTTCTCTCACGCGCAAAGGACCTCGCCTTGGAGATCGCCAGGTTTCCGCGCGGTTCACTCGCCCTGCAGAAGCAAATCATCGACTCATGGATACGCGATTCATTCGACACCGCCGTACGTCGCAGTGCATATATTGGAGGCTCTGCGTTTTCCTCCGATGAGCCGCGACAGGCAATCACCACGTTTTTGGAGCGACCGCGATGATTCCGAGACCTTCTACCGTCCAGATTCTTACGGCTGATGAGGCGGCAGAATCCGTCAGCCCTGGGGCAGTCGTCACCATCTCCGGCGCAGCCGGCAACCTTGTCCCTGATGCTCTGCTGCGCGCCATACGACGCCGCTTCGATTCCAAGGGCGAACCGCATGGCTTGACCGCCATCTGCCCGGTGGCCGTTGGTGACGTCTTTGAAATTCCAGGCTTAGATCACCTATCGTCTCCTCGCCTGCTGTCGACGATCGTATGCGGCAGCTACGTGTACGGTAGACGCCCAGACACCGGGGAAGAGCCGGAGATCACGAAGTTAGTACTCAGCGGGAAAATCGAGGCATATAACTTCGGCATCGGTGTCGTGTACAACGCGCTCAGAGAGACGGCCGCCAATAGGCCGGGTCTGATCACGCGCGTTGGGCTCGGGACCTTCCAGGATCCGCGGCAGCGCGGTGGCCGGCTACACGAGGCAACGCGTCCACGTTTTGTCACGGTTTGCCCGATCGATGGCGAGGAGTTCCTGCGGTATCAGTTGCCGGCTGTGGACGTTGCCCTCTTGCGGGCCTCGACTGCCGATGAGTTCGGCAACATCTCGGTTGAACGTGAGCCGATCGACGGCGGCATCTTCGTGCAAGCGCTCGCTGCGCATAACCGCGGCGGCCGCGTTATCGTCCAGGTGGAACGGATCACCGAAGGCCGCTCTTTACCTGCTAGGAGTGTGGTGATCCCTGGGGCGCTCGTGGATGCCGTCGTGGTCGCCCCAGGAGAAAAGCAGGCGACCGGCATTCAGTACGATCCATACCTAAGCGGCGAACTGAGAGCACCTGATTATAGTGTAGACGGGTCGACGGATCCGATCGAACAAGTCATTCTCGATAAGGCGGTCGACCGGCTGCCTGCCGATGGCCTGATCATTCTTGGATTTGGCATACCGTCGCGATTGCCGGATCACCCGCGCTTACCGCAAGGCATCCGATTCTGCGTGGAGCATGGCGCTATTGGCGGGTCTCCAGCAGTCGGCTTGCAGTTTGGCGGAGCGCGGAACGCTGAAGCGCTTATCGATACCCCCTCGATGTTCGATCTGATCGACGGCGGCGGCTGCGACATGGCCTGTCTTGGGATCTCGGAAGTTGCGCCTGATGGATCCGTGAACGTCAGCCGGCTGCCCAGCGCAATACCGGGCTCGGGCGGCTTCACGAACATCACGGCTTCGACTCGTGAAATTCTCTACTGCGGTGCCTTTACGGCAGGCGGCCTCAAAATCGATTACAGCGGAGGCGCCGTGCGTATCCTCGAGGAAGGACGGCACAAGAAGTTCGTGCGTGCGCCGCGCGAAATCACGTACAACTCGAGCCATAATCCGGAACAGCGGGTGACGTATGTCACCGATCGATGCATTATCGAGCGCCGGGATCAACGTTTGGTCGTCACGACCGTCTACCCCGGCATCGACCTCAAGCGCGATATCCTGGCCCAAGCAGAGTTTGAATTAAGTGTAGAGTAGGGGTTGGAAGGTAAGTCAGTTCATATGGACCACACGTCTCGGCCCGGAAACCATGAGATCTCTTCCCGGCCCGAAGGGCGCGTTACCGCAAAGATGGTGGCAGACCGGGCCGGCGCTTCTATTACCACCGTATCCCGAGTGCTCAATTCCGTTCCGGTCGCAGTAAGCGAATCATTACGGCAGCGTATTCTCGAAGCGGCGAAAGAGCTCGATTATAGCCCCAATGCTCTTGCCGTCAGCTTGCGAAAAGGAGGAGCAACAAAGACAATCGGTCTGCTCATTGCAGATATCTCGGCGCCGTATTTTCATGTTCTCACGCGCGGGGTGGAAGATGCGGCGCAAGCCGCTGGGTACACGGTGATTCTGTGCGACACGGATCGGAATCCGCAGAAGGAGCTGAAGTACCTGGACGTATTGTACCGTAAGCAAGTCGACGCGATTATTTTCGCCGGCGGCGCAGTGGATGAAGACCAGCACCTTCACGGCCGTAAGTGGGGACCGATCAAGGTTGTCACCGTCGGGCCGCATACGCTGCCCTTTCCGCGCGTCGAGGTTGACGATCGGGCTGCCACGGCGGCAGCAGTCGCGCACTTAGTTGAGCAAGGGTGCCGGCGTATTGCGTGTATTTCCGGACAGCGGAACTGGCTGATTTCCAAGCGCCGCGGTGAGGGCTACGAGCAGGGCTTGATTGCCGCTGGACTCACGGTTGACGAGCGACTGTACTGGGCGAGCACGCTGACGCTGGAAACCGGAGAGGCGTGTACGAAGCGGGCCCTGGATGCCGGTCTTTCCTTCGATGGCCTGGTCGCGTTCACCGATGAGGGGGCCATCGGCGCCATGCGCGCGCTGAAGGCAGCCGGACTCCGTATTCCCGAGGACGTCGCTGTGATCGGCTGCGATGATACCCGCATCGCACCGTTGACGGACCCGCCGCTTAGCAGCATAGCCTTTCCACTGCATCAGATGGGTGTGGTTGCCGTGGAAATAATCCTCGCGATGAGAGCGGGGCTGGCTATCGAGGACCGGCATTTTCCGTTCGAGTTGAGACTGCGGACGTCATCCCTGCGTCGTCCGCGCGGCGGCTGATCCTGGGACGATCCATGGTATGCTGCGTGGTGCGGGCGGAAATGAGGTAAGACGATGCTGGAGTTCTCGCGCGATGGGGTTTTCATTGGACGTGCCTACGTGCCGGCAGCGGTCCCCGGGCCATCGGTCGTGGTCATCGATGGCGGTGAGGTGTTCGACATCAGCGCAGCCGTCGCCACGACCTCGGCCCTCTTCGACCTTCCGGATCCCGTGCAGACCGCCCGCAGCGCGCCGCGTGACAAGCGGCTCGGCACGGTCGAGGAGCTGCTGGCGAACTCCCACGTGCGCCGGCGTAATCTGCAACGCCCGTGGCTCTTGGCCCCCGTCGACCTGCAGGCAGTCAAGGCTGCGGGCGTGACGTTTGCCGCGAGTCTGCTGGAGCGCGTCGTGGAGGAGCAGGCCAAGGGGAGCGCCGCCGCGGCCGAGAGCGTGCGCCGCGCGCTGGTGGCGGAGATCGGGACGGACCTCTCCGCGGTGAAGCCGGGATCGGCTGAGGCGCAGGCGCTGCGGCGTGCGCTTGTGGAGCGGGGCCTGTGGTCGCAGTACCTCGAGGTGGGCATCGGCCCGGACCCGGAAGTCTTCACGAAGGCGCAGCCGCTCTCAGCGGTGGGCTACGGTGCCGACGTGGCCATCCATCCGCAGTCGACATGGAACAATCCCGAGCCGGAGGTCGTCGTCGCCGTCTCGAGCGCGGGGCGCGTCGTTGGTGCTGCGCTCGGCAACGACGTCAACCTGCGCGACTTTGAAGGACGGAGCGCGCTGCTGCTAGGCAGAGCGAAGGACAACAATGCCTCGACGGCGATCGGTCCGTTCGTGCGGCTCTTCGATGCCAGCTTCACGCTCGACGACGTCCGGCGCGCTGAAGTAGCGCTGCGCGTGGAGGGTGAAGACGGGTTCGTGCTCGAGGGAAGCAGCTCGATGGCGCAGAGCAGCCGCGACGTGTTGGAGCTGGTCGAGTCTACGCTCAACGACAACCATCAGTACCCGGACGGATTCGTGCTGTTCCTGGGTACCATGTTCGCCCCCGTTCAGGATCGCGATGAGCCCGGAGAGGGCTTCACCCACAAGATCGGCGACGTGGTGACGATCTCGTCACCTGCGCTGGGCGCGCTCGTCAATCGCGTGAACTACGCCAACGCGGCGCCGCCGTGGGAGTTTGGTGTCCGCGCGCTGATCGCCAACCTCCATGCGCGCGGCCTCTGCGCCGGCGCCTGAGGAGCCGGGAGAGCGAGCCATGCCGAGAACCATTACGAAGGTGACCGCGTACGACGTCCGCTTCCCAACCTCGCGTCATCTCGACGGATCGGACGCCATGAACCAAGCGCCGGACTACTCCGCGGCTTATGCGCTGGTGGAGACCGACGGCGGCGACGGCATCGTCGGCCACGGTATGACGTTTACCATCGGGCGTGGCAATGAAATCTGCGTCGCGGCCATCGAATCCCTGGCGCCCCTCGTCGCCGGCAAGACGCTGGAAGAGATCACGGCGGACATGGCCGCGTTCTGGCGCTCGCTGGCCGGCGATAGCCAACTGCGCTGGATCGGCCCGGAGAAGGGCGCGATCCACCTTGCTACCGCCGCGGTCGTCAATGCCATCTGGGATCTCCGCGCCAAGATCGAAGGCAAGCCGCTGTGGCGGCTCCTCGCCGAGATGGCCCCGGAGGAGATCGTCCGCTGCATCGACTTCCGCCACATCACCGATGCGCTGACGCCGGCGCAAGCCTTGGAGATCCTTCAGCGTAACGCGCCGACGAAAGCGCAGCGCGCGCGCGAGATGCTGGAGCATGGCTTTCCCGCCTATACCACGTCGGCCGGATGGCTCGGTTACTCCGACGAGAAGCTGCGCCGCCTCTGCCGAGAGGCGGTGGCTAATGGCTGGACGCACTTCAAGCAGAAAGTTGGCGCCGGCATCGAGGACGATCTGCGCCGGGCGCGCATCATCCGCGAAGAGATCGGCCCCGATCGTTACCTCATGATGGACGCCAATCAAGTCTGGGAAGTGGACGAGGCGATTGCGAACATGCGCCGGCTGGCGGAGTTCCGTCCCTGGTGGATCGAGGAGCCGCTGAGTCCCGACGACGTCTTGGGGCACGCCGAAGTCGCCAAGGTGGTGCGTCCGCTGGGCATCGGCGTGGCGACGGGCGAGCACTGCCATAACCGCGTGATGTTCAAGCAGTTCATGCAGGCGCGCGCCATCGACTTCTGCCAGATCGACGCCTGCCGCTTAGGCGGGGTCAACGAAGTGCTTGCCGTTCTGTTGATGGCTGCGAAGTTCGGTGTACCTGTCTGCCCGCATGCCGGGGGCGTCGGCTTATGTGAGCTCGTGCAGCATCTCTCGGTCTTCGACTACATCGCCGTTTCGGCGTCGCCGGAGAACCGGGTTCTCGAGTACGTCGACCACTTGCACGAGCATTTCGTGGATCCCGTGGTCATCCGAGGCGGGCGCTACATGCCGCCGCATGCCCCCGGCTACAGTGCCGCGCTCAAGCCCGCTTCCTTGACCGAGTATGCGTTTCCAAACGGTCCCGCCTGGGGAAGTTGAGCCGCTCACACGGCCTTGAGGATGTGCACGGCCACCGCGACGACTTCGCTGCGCTGATTGGTTACGGTGATCTGGGAGCGAAGCGTGCCCTTCGCATCGTCGCGCTCCGCGATCTTGTACTCTACGGTGACGGTATCGCCGAAGAAGACGGGCTTCGTGAAGCGAATGTGGTCGTAGCCGTAGGAGACCATCGGCGTGTTGCCGGCCGATTCGATGAGCTTGGTCGAGCAGGTGGACATGTAGGCCACCATCAGCGCGCCGTGGGCGATGCGCTGCCCGTAGCGGCCTTTGCTCATATACTCGTGGTTGACGTGGTTGGGACTGAAGTCTCCGCTGACGCCGGCGAACTGGTAGACGTCGCTTTCGCCGACGGTTTTGCTGAACGTGATCACCGTGCCGATCGCCAAGGGGTCGTGCGTGGACTGCGCTTGGGATGTCATGCTTCCGCCTTTCTGGTCTGTCCCAACATCGTGTCGAGCGTGATGCGCCCCGTGGCGAATGCCAGCACCAGGCCGAAGAAGAAGTCGCCCCATGCCGTTGCCCCGTTCACACCCAGGTTATGCGGCTTCGAGTAGCACGAGTGGAGCAGGATGCCATCGCTGCGAGGACCGCGGTTCAGCGCGTGCGCGCAGAGCGCGCGGAGCAGGCGATCGCCGTCGTCGACGTATCGCCGGCGCGCGGCGTCGTCGGGATGGACGGCCCCCAATACCAGAACGCCGAGGGCGGCGATGGCCGAGGCGCTGGCATCGTGCGCAGCATCGGCGGTGTTGTCAGAGAAGTCCCAGGGGACGAGGCCGTCGCTGGGGAGGCGCTGCCAGAAGTAGGCCGCGGTGCGCTCGGCCGCACTCAGCGTTTCCAGCTCGCGCGTGATGGCGTAGGTCCATGCGAATCCGCAGATGGCCCAGGCTTGACCGCGCGACCAGCACGATTGGCTGCCCGCGCCTTGGAACGTTCCGCGGCTCACCAGCGCGCCCGAGCGCGGATCGAACTGATTGAGATGGCTGGTCGACCCGTCCTCGCGGACGAAGGCGCCTGTAGAGGTTAGCGCATGGGCCCGCGCAACATCCGCCAAGGCCGTCTCTCCGGTACGGGCGTGTGCCCACCAGAGCAGCGGAAGGTTCATCATCGTGTCGATCGTGCTGGTTCCCGCCGAGCGGGCATCGCCGAGTGCCCCGAATGCTTGGAGGTACCGGCCGCGCGGGTTGAAGCGCTTGGCCAAGGTGCGCGCGGCGCGCAGCGCAGGCTCCGCCGCAGCGCTGTCGAGAAAGCCGGCGCTCTGCCCGAGCACGAAGCTGGGGTAGAACAGGAAGCCCAGGTCGTGAGTGGTAGCGTCGTCGGCGCGTTCGGCAAGAGCTGCGAGCCGTCCGCGCGCTGCCTGCGCGGAGTTCGCCGATGCCTTGCCCAGCGCCAGCAGCCACATGACGCCGAACCAGAAGCCCGCTGTCCAGTTCCCGTGCTCGTAGGTCTCACCGTTCCAGCGGCTGCGCGTGGCGACGGGCAGCTTCACCCAGCGGCCGTTCTCCGAGTAGTGCGGAAAGCTCGACGGCGCGTGCGCGCCGGCGCCGGCCAGCTCGCGGCTAGCGGCGTCGAGGTACGCTTTCCATCCCTCGTCCAACGTCACGCCGGCCCGCCGTTCATCTCGTGTTTGTGGCGAACCAACGCCATCAAGCGGCGATCGCGCCACGCGCGCCGGCTGTCCAGCTGTTCGGCGGGAAGCTGTTCGCGCCGCACGCTCTCCACCTGGCTGATGAGCGTCTCGCTCCACGCAGGCTGCGGTGTGGGACGGCTGTTCGCCACGCGATGGTAGAACGGTCCGAAGCGCTCGGCATAGTCGCGCACGCCGTTGGGAGCGTTGAGGTCGATCGTCTCGAACGGGCCCATGAAGGACCAGCGCAGCCCAAGTCCATCGGAGATGGTCTTGTCCAGATCCTCGACGCTGATGTAGTCTTCCTCAACGAGCTTCCATGCTTCGTTGAGAAGCGCGCCCTGCAGGCGGTTGAGCACGAACCCTTCGAGCTCGCGCTTGACCAGGACGGGAGCCTGTCCCGCCTGCGTCATCAGCGCGCGAACGGCGTCGACCGTGGCCGTGGCGGTCCACGGGGCCGGGACCAGTTCCACGAGCGGAACGAGGTACGGCGGATTCACCGGATGCGCCACCAGCCAGCGCTCGCGCGTCTTCAAGTCTTCCGTGAGCTGCGAAGGCGGAATGGCCGACGTGGAGCTGCCGGCCAGCGTATGCTCGTCGAGAAGCGCGTCGAGCACGCCGAAGAGGCGATGTTTGACCTGTACGTCCTCGAAGATGCTCTCCTGAACGTAGCGCGCACCGCGCACGGTGTCCGCCAGGGCGTTCTCCACGGTGATGCGGCCGAGCACAGCGGCCGCGCTCTCGATCAAGCCGGCTGCTTCGAGATCCTTCAGGCAATTGGCGAGGTGCGTAGGCGCGCGCCGCAGCGCCTCCGCACTTTCGTCGTAGAGCGCCACTTGGAAGCCGGCGCGAGCGAAGACGATGGCCCAGCCGCAGCCGACCAGGCCCGCACCGATGGCCGCGATCTTGTCCGCCATCAAGCCGGTACCCGCTCCCGCCCTTTGAGGTGCAGGATCGCCCGCGCTTCATCGGGCGTCGCTACTTCCAGCGAGAGCGCGTCGATCACTTGGCGGATCCGGCGCACTTGGACGGCGTTCGACTCGGCAAGCGTCCCCGGCCCGTTCCAGAGCGAATCTTCCAACCCCACGCGCACGTTGCTGCCCATGGACGCGCCGATGGTGGCCAGCGGGATTTGGTTGCGCCCGGTGCCCAGCACGGACCAGACGTAGTCCCCGCCGAAGAGCCGGTCGGCCGTGCGCCGCATGTGCAGCAAGTCTTCCGCATGCGGGCCGATGCCGCCGAGAATGCCGAGCACCGTCTGCACGAACAGCGGCGGCTTGACGACGCCGCGCTCGAGGAAGTGTGCCAAGTTGTAGAGGTGCCCCACGTCGTAGCATTCGAACTCAAAGCGCGTTCCGTTCTCGCTGCACTGGGCGAGAATGTGCTCGATGTCCGCGAACGTGTTCTTGAAGACGAGGTTGCGGCTCTTCTCCAAATGCTCGCGCTCCCAGTCGTATTTGAAGCTCTGGTGGCGCTTCATCATCGGGTAGAGGCCGAAGTTCATGGAGCCCATGTTCAACGAGGCAACTTCCGGCTGAATCTCGGCGGCCGGCCGCAGCCGCTCGTCGACGGTCATGTGCGGGCTGCCGCCGGTGGTGATGTTGATCACCGCGTCCGTGGCGGACATGATCTTCGGCAAGAACTGCTTGAAGATCGCCGGATCTTGGGTGGGGTGGCCGTCTTTGGGATCGCGGGCGTGCAAGTGCAGGATCGCAGCGCCCTCGCGCGCTGCGCCGATGGCTGCCTCAGCGATCTCCTCGGGCGTTATGGGGAGATAGGGCGACATGGTCGGCGTATGGATCGCACCTGTGACGGCGCATGTGATGATGACTTTTCGCGTTCCCTGTGCCATGGTTGGTCCTCCTTACAGCGTTTCCACGTTCCCGCACACACTGAGCGATTGTCCCGAGATGTTCCGTCCCGCCGGCGAGCAGAGGAAGAAGACCGTGTCGGCCACGTCTTGAGCGGTCACCATGCGCCGAAGGGAGACGCGCTCGAGGTACTGCAGCTTCATCGCTTCATAGCCGATGCCCAGCTCCTTGGCGCGCGCGGTAATGACACGATCCATGCGTGGCCCTTGGACGATCCCCGGCAAGACGGCGTTGACGCGCACGCCGTCGGGGCCGAGCTCCTTTGCCAAGCTCTCCGTGAAGCCGATGATCGCCCATTTCGTTGACGCGTAGGCCGTGCGGAAGGCGTAACCCAAACGTCCCGCCACTGAAGAGATGTTGACGACGGCGCCGCCGTCGGCACGCCGCAGCAGCGGTGCGGCCAATCGCGTGCAGTAGAAGTAGCTGTTGAGGTTGGTGTCCACCGTTCGCCGCCACTCCTCGGGCGAAATATCTTCAATTCTTGCCGTGGGGCCGGCGATGCCCACGTTGTTGACCAGTACATCCAGCCCGCCGAGCTTCTCTTCCACATCGTTGAAGAGCGCCGCGACTTGATGCTCGCTGGAAGCGTCGCAGAGCGTGAGCGCATATTCCGGGTGCGCCTCCGCGCAGGCGGCCAGCGCGCGCTCGTCGATGTCGCAGACGTGAACGCGCGCGCCGTGTGCGCCGAACGTGTCGGCGATGGCGCGGCCGATGCCGCCGGCGCCTGCAGTAACTAAAACGCGTTTGCCTTCCAAGCCGTTCATGAATCCTCGCCGTGACGGACGTTCAAGCGTTGCTGATAGGGTAATCGATTTCCCTTTCGTTGTCGAGTCCCGGATCGGCGCTAGCGCCGGATGACCAGGCGATGGGGCAGGATGACTTCGCGCGGGATTCTGCGGCGGGGGCTCTCGGAGAGAAGTGACAGGGCTCGCGCCACGGCTGCGCCGTAGTCCTCGTATGGAACGCGTACGGTGTCGAGCCACGGTGCGAGCCACTCGTTGAGCGGATTGTCGTCGAATCCGAAGATCGCCAGTTCGGAGGGCACGCGGATCTTCAGCTCGCAGCAGCGCCAATAGAGGCCGTACGCGATCAGGTCGTTGCCGCAGAAGATCGCCCGCGGATACGGGCGCTCGGAGAGCATGTCGACCGCCGCCTGGTACCCGGAAGCGATGGTGAGATCGGCGGGCTGGACGAACCGCTTCTCCAGCTTGACACCCGCGCGCGCCAGCTGCGTGCGAAAGCTTTGGTAGCGGCCCCTGCTCGCCGACGAGGTGAGCGGCCCATGGATGGCGCCGGCCGGTATCCATCGGCGCTCGAGGAAATGTTCCGCTACTTCGCGGCCCGCCAGCGGGTTGTCCACTCCGATGTACGGCGCGTCGACGCCGGCCGGCGGTCTGCGGTTCAGGAAGATGACCGGCAGGCGATTCGCAACGGCTTGCCGCAGGCCGGGCGAGTCCACGGCGCCCAGCAGGACGATGCCGTTGACCAGATGAGACTCCATCTCTTCCAAGAAGCGGTCTTGTATCGCGGGCTCGTCGCGCGTGTTGCACAGGATCATCGAGCTGCCGCTGTCCTTCAGATGGGAGGCGATGGCATCGGCGATCGTGGCGTAGAACATGTTCGAGGTGTCGGGGACGAAGAGCGCCACCAGCGCAGAACGCATGGTGCGCAGCGCGCGGCCGGCATGCACGGGGCGGTAGTCCAAGCGGGCGACGACGTCGAGAACGTGCTGCTGCGTCTTGGCCGACGCCTTGTGCGTGATGCCGTTGAGTACGCGCGAGACCGTTGCAATGGAAACGCCCGCTTCCGCGGCGACGTCGTCGATAGTGGCGCGAGGACTCGTGTTCTTCCGCGGATTGCGGCTCACGCAGCCGGCGCTTTCCGCATGGCGGGCGTCACGAAACGCAGTTGTCTTCCCCAGGTGGACATGATATAGTCTTCCGCAAAGGAATAGGGTGATCTTTTATGGGGTAAGGAGACCCCCGTGCCGCCCTTCGTTCCGAAGAACGGCGGTTGGCAGATAACCCCGGATTGCATCAGTCCTCATCGTGGTCGGCATTATTAGGAAAACGTTTTCCCTGAAGAGCGGCGCACCGGCGATAGACTCAGATGTGAATTCGTGTCCCATGCTCGCCATCGCGCTCTCCAAGGTGCTGTTCTCGAGATGCCATGACCCACGAGGCATTCGAAAGGAGCGCAATGGCTGGCTTATCGCTGCAAAACTCCCCCGGGCATGGAATCTCCCGCCGTGCCGTTCTTCAAGCCGGTATCGGGACAGGCATCGCGGCAAGCGTCGGTCCGTTCATCAGTCGGGCTCTCGCCGCCGAGCCGATCCGCATCGGGGTCGTCCTTCCGAAGTCGGGTACCTATGCCGTGCAGGGCGAGAACGGGCACCATGGTGCCGAAGTCGCCGTCAAAGATTTCGGCGGAGAGGTGCTTGGCCGTCCCATCGAGCTCGTCTGGCTGGACGAGCCCAATCCGCAGACAACCGTGCAGAACGTCAACGAGCTGATCCAAGTTCGTAAAGTCGTCGCCGTTCAGGGCGGGATCAGCAGTGGCGATATCTTGGCCATCATGCCGATTGCAGAGCGTACCAAGACGCTGCTGATGGCTACCGGACCCAATGCCACGGAGATCACGGGCGCAAAGTGCAATCGCTACACGTTTCGCGTCGACCTCCCCAACCACGTGACCGTGCGTACCGTCTACCCTTCGCTGGCGCAGCATGGGAAGAACTGGTACTTCGTGTCGGCCTCGTATGCATGGGGCATCGACGCCTACAACCAGATGAAGACGCTCTTGGAGAGCCACGGCGGCAAGGTAGCCGGCTACGACCAAGCGCCGCTGGGCACGACGGATTACAGCTCGTTCATCCTCAAAGTGAGGTCCGCGAAACCCGACGTCGTCTTCCTGGGCTTGGGCGGGTCGGACATTACGAACTTCCTCAAGCAGTACCAGCAAGTGGGCCTGACGGGCAAAGTCCCCGTCTCCTCGCCGATCGTCAACGACAGCGACCTGTGGGCGGCGGGGCCCGAAGCCTCCACCGGCATCTATCCCAAGCTCTGGAACTACACGGGACCGTACAACACGCCCAAGAGCAAGAGCTTCGCGCAGAAGTACCAGCAGCAGTTCGGCGCGCCGCCCGAAGTGGAGGGCTGGCAGGACTGGTTCGGATGCACCGCCGTCCTCACGGCGATTCGCGAGACCAAGTCGACGGACTCGAAGAAGCTGGTCGAGTTCCTCGAGGACTACAAGTTCGCCGGCTACAAGGATCAGCCGATCTACTTCCGCTCGTGGGACCATCAGCTGATCCAGCCGACCCTGGTTGCGCAGGTCAAGTCGAAGATCACGGACCCGCACGATTACTTCGACATCGTCTCGCAGGAGCCGGGGCACGGAGGCTCGCTCGACGCGTTCTTCGGCACCCGGGCCGGCAGCGAGTGTAAGCTCGGCTCGCTGTAGCCCGCCGCAGCGGACTGTGGGGCCGGCCGCCGGCCCCACAGCCTGCGTTACGCACCCGTGGACGTGGAGCGAGCTATGGATACTGGCGTCATCGCATCGCAGATCATCAACGGTCTGGTTCTCGGGTTTCTGTACGTTCTGATCGCCGTGGGGCTCTCGATCATCTGCGGCATGCTCGGCGTTGTCAACTTCGCTCACGGCGCGCTGTTTGCGCTGGGCGCGTACTTCGCATTGACGCTCCGCCCCTTCGTGGGCGATGCCGGCGTGCTCGTGGTGGCGCCGCTGCTGGTAGCGGTCGTGGGGATGTTCATCGAGGCCACCATGCTGCGGCCCCTGTACGACAAGGAGCCGCTCTTGGGGCTGCTCTTGACGTTCGGCCTGGCGTTGTTCATCGAAGAGCTCATTCGCACGGTGTGGGGCGCTGCGGGCCATCCCTTCGATGCTCCCGGCTACCTCTCGGGCTTCTTGGTCTTCGGGCCCATCCTCGTGACGAAATACCGGCTGGTCGTTCTCTGCATCACGGCCCTGCTCACTTTCGGCGTCTGGCTCTTCCTCGAGCGCACGCCGTATGGCCGCGTGATCCGCGCGGGCAGCCGTGACCCCGAGATGGTCAGCATGCTAGGCATCAACCTCAAGCGCGTCTTCACGCTCGTCTTCGGTATGGGGACGCTGCTGGCCGGTATCGCCGGCGTGCTGGCGGCACCGCTGTGGAGCGTGGT
>SCQY01000213.1 GCA_004298665.1 bacterium
CGCAGCGCGCCCTTGGCGGATCAGTAAGGCGATCATCTCCCGGCCGCCGACGGTGAGATCTTCGACGCTTAGCGGCGGGCGCTCGGCCAACAGGGCGTGGACTCGCTGCGCGAAGCGCTCGTTGTGATCGCCGCGCTTGGGCAGGCCGCTCCCTCTCACGTCGGCCTCGCGCAAGGCAAACAGGCGATCGAGACGCTCCGGGCCTACCCGGCGGACGAAGCGGCGAATCGCCGCCGGCGTCAGCTCGGGGCCGGTCTGGAACATGTGGTGGCGTACCAGCGCCGTGACGTCATCGATCACGTGGCCCGGGAAGCGTAAACGCGTCAGCATCTCGCGCGCCAACCCTTCGCCCACGATCTCGTGACGATAGAACGTCGGGCCGACCTTCGTGCGCGGCTTTCCTACGTCGTGCAACAACGCCGCAAGCCGCTCGGTGAGGTCGCTGCGGGCGGCGTCGAGCGTAGCGAGGTTGTGGCGCCATACATCGTAGGCGTGCCACTCGTTCTGCTCGACGCCGTACCCTTCTACCAGTTCCGGCCAGACGAACGCCAGCACCCCCGTCTCGCGCAGCAGCTCGAGACCAACGGACGGGCGCTCGGCACGCGTCAGCAGCTTGGTCAACTCGTCCGCTATCCGCTCCGGTGAGACTTCACGCACGAGCGGCGCGGCGGCGCGCATCGCCGTCAGAGCCCGCGGCGTTAGCGAGAAGTCGAAGCGTGCCGCGAACTGCGCGCCGCGCAGCATGCGAAGCGGGTCCTCCACAAAACTGCGTTCGGCGACGATGTCGATCCGGCGGGCCCGAATGTCGGCCACGCCTTCGAACGGATCGATGAGCCTACCATCGTCCAAAGCACGGGCCAGCATGTTCATGCGAAAGTCGCGCCGCGCCAGATCCTCCTCCAGGGTCACGTCGGGGCCGGACTCCACGATGAAGTCTCTATGCCCGCTGCCGATGGAGCGCTCGCGGCGCGCCAGCGCCACGTCGACCGTCTGACCCCGGACGCGCAGCTTGAAGACGGCGAAGCTCGCTCCCACAAGGTCCACCGCGCCGAGGGCCTCGAGGCGGCGCCGCACCTCGTCGAGCGAGAGCCCCACCACCACGTAGTCGGAGTCTTTGTGTTCCAATGCGCGCCCGAGAACGGTCGCCATCTCCTCATCGCGCACTCGCCCGCCCACCGCATACACACCGCCCGGGAAGACCGCCGCCAGCGGAGCGTCCAGAGGATGTTTCACGTGAAACACAGCGGCTTGCGCTGGGGAACTCCGACGCGTCGCGGGAAGCGGATCGGTGTCGGCGCGCGCTTCTCGATCACCAGGAGCCGGCGCTCGCCCTCCAAGGCCTGCTCCACCGGCGGGCCGCCGCCGAGCATCGGTGAGGCCGCCTCCACCGCCCGAAGCTCGGCCTCGTCCATCCGTCCACGCTGGAGCACCGCCCTGCCGCCCGCCCGCAACAGCGGAAGCGTGAACTCGAGCACGGCTGGGGCCGAGGCCACGGCGCGCGCGGTCGCGGTGGCGAAGCGCTCGCGGTAGGCGGATTCGTGGGCGATGCTCTCGACCCGGCCTATCAGCACTTCACCTTCCAACCCCAATTCGGTGAGCGCCGAGCGCAAGAACGTCGCCTTCTTGGCGATCGCTTCGATCAGCGTGACGCGCACCCCGCAGACGATCGCCAGCGGGATGGCAGGAAAGCCCCCGCCCGAGCCAATGTCCACCAGCTCGCCCTCAACGACGTACGGCGCCACGGTCAAGCTGTCCTCGATATGCTCCCAAACCGCCGCGGAGGTGCGCGCGGCCGTGAGGTTGACGCGCCGATTCGCGCTCAGCAGCAGCTCCGCGTAGACGGCCAAGCGGTCGTGCCGATCCTGCGAAACGCTCACGAGGCGGCCTTCACGTAGACGGAGAGGACGGCGACGTCCGCCGGCGTGACGCCGGGGATACGCCCGGCCTGACCCAGGGTGCGCGGGCGATGGCGCGCCAGCTTCTCGCGAGCCTCGCGCGAGAGCGCGCGCAGGCTTTCGAAGTGCAGCCTGGGCGGAAT
>SCQY01000214.1 GCA_004298665.1 bacterium
CTTCGTTCTTGAACCGCGTTACCAGAGCGTGGCCAACGCGTGTCTCCATCGCTCGGGCTATCTCTGCAGCGAGCTCAGGGTTGGAATTGCCGCTGAAGAGCAACGGTTTCTGAGTCATCGCAGGCATCTTTCCAAACCAAGCGGGGTGTGTCCTGGTCCATGCTTCGGCCGTTTGTGACTTCAGAGGAGCGGGGTGGGGGAAGTCTCCCGGTCGGCGAAACACGGTGGGCCACCATGCAGACCGGAACGTTCGATCTCGTTGCCCCCTATCAGCTGGCGGGCGATCAGCCCAAGGCGGTCGCTGCGCTGACCCGCGGCGTTCAACGCGGAGACCGCGCGCAGACGCTGCTCGGCGTCACCGGCTCGGGCAAGAGCCTGGACGGAGCGGAGCCGATGCTCCTCTGGTTCGACGACGGCAATGCCCTGGTGCCCGTGCGTACGACCATCGGCGAACTGGTGGATCGCTCGCTCGAGCGCCGTATCGATGCTTTGGCGTCCAACGGAACCGAGCTGCATCGTCCCGATCGCCCGATCTACACGGTCAGCCTCAATCCGCGCACCTGCGCGATGGAGATGAAGCCGATCACGTGGCTGATCCGGCATCGTGCCCCGCGCACTATGTTCCGCGTGCGCACCACGTGCGGGCGTTCCGTGACCGTAACGGGGGACCACAGCCTCTACGTCCTGCGCTCGGGGCGCCTCGAGCTGCTTCCCGGAGGCGACGTGCGCCCCGGGGACTACCTCCCGGTTCCGCGCCAGCTGACCGGGCGCCTGGACGCCGTCGCCGCGCGAACAGGGGAGGCGGCCGCTGCAAGAGCGCGTGCCGTGCCGGTAGCCTGGTCGGTCGGCCAGGTAGCCCTGCGGGAGACGCTGGGCTTGGGCGGGAGCACGCTGCTTCCGGGTTGGGAGTATGCCGACGAAGCCGATTTGGCGAGCGCGCTGGAGCGTCTCTTCGATCGTTGCGGCAACGTCGAGGAGCGGTCCGCGGGATTCCGCCTGCCCAGCAGCGAGAGCGCCGGAGACGTCGCGTTGGCCCTGTTGCGCTTCGGCATCCATGCGAGGATCACGCGCGTCTGGCTCCCGCGCTTCGACGGCGCAGGGTTCCGCTGGTATTGGCGGTGCGCGGTCTCAGGCCAGAGCGATCTAGCCGCCTTCGCCGCCCACGTGGATCTGCGCCGCCCCGAGCGGCGCGAGATGCTCGAGCGCGCGGTGCGCGCGAGCCAAGGGCACGAGACGGACTACGTCCCGCTGACGCCGCGCCAACTGCGCCACGTGCGGGAGAGCGTTCATCTGCCGATGCGTGACTTGGCGCGCGCCGCGAAGCTTACCGCGCGCGCGCTCTCGCTGATCGAGCGCGACGAGCGCATGGCGACGACGGAGCAGATGCTGCGCATCGCCGACGCGCTGGTACGCTACGTGCACGAGAGCACGCTGAGCGCGGCGCGCCGCGATGGAGCGTTGGCCGCTGCGGAGCACTGGCGCGCGCTCTGCCGCCCGCGTTGGGCCGCCGTCTCCGCCGTGGAGGAGATCGAGCGCTACGATGCCCCTTACGTCTATGACGTGAGCGTGGCCGACAACCAGACCTTCCTCGCCGGGACCGGCGGGCTGATCGTCCACAACACGATGGCGATGGCGGCCGTGGCGGCGGAAGTGCAGAAGCCTACGTTGGTGCTCTGCCACAACAAGACGCTGGCGGCTCAGCTGTGCGCCGAGTTCAAGGAGTTCTTTCCGAACAACGCCGTCGAGTACTTCGTCTCGTACTTCGACTATTACCAGCCCGAGGCATACATCGCCCATACCGATACGTACATCGAGAAGGACAGCTCGATCAACGACGAGATCGAGCGCCTGCGCCACAGTGCCACGCAGGCACTCTTGACGCGTCCCGACACGCTCATCGTGGCTTCGGTTTCCTGCATCTACGGTTTAGGCTCGCCGGCCGACTACATGGAGCTCTCCTGCCGCATTCGTACTGGCGAGGAGTGGAACCGTGACGTGCTGCTGCGCAAGCTGGTGGACATGCAGTACCGGCGCAACGACATCAACTT
>SCQY01000215.1 GCA_004298665.1 bacterium
ACGCAAGCGCTTCAGCGTCGCCTATGGCAAGCGCGGCGGACTGAAGAACGTCGCACTCTTAGAGCACGCAGTAGCGGTGCGCGATCGGCTGGCGCACGTGCTGGGCTTCAAGACCTGGGCCGACTACCAGCTCAGCAACAAGATGGCGCAGACGCCCGCCAACGTCGACAGCTTCCTCGCGGAGATCGACACCAAACTGCTCCCGAAAGCGCGCCGCGAAGTCGCGCAGCTTGCAGCCCTCAAGCACGCGCAAGGTGATCGCGCGCCCTTCGCGAGCTGGGACTATGCGTACTACGAGAATCAACTGCGCAAGACGGCCTACGCCGTCGACGAGCAGCAGATCCGCCAGTATTTCCCCATCGATCACGTCGTCTCGAGCGTGCTGGACATCTACCAGAGGCTGCTGGGCGTGACGTTTGCCGAAATCTCTCCAGCCGACGCATGGGCGCCGGGCGTGCGCGAGTTCTCGATCGCCGATACCGCAACCGGCAAAGCTATCGGCTGGTTCTACCTGGATCTCTTCCCGCGCCCCGGCAAGTACGACCACTTCGCCAACTTCCCGTTGCGCATCGGGCGCTTACTTCCCGATGGAACCTTCCAGAAGCCGGTCGCCGCGATCGTCGGCAATTGGCCGGAGCCCCAGCCCGGAAAGCAGGCGCTGCTGAGCCACGACGACGTCATCACGTTTTTTCACGAGTTCGGCCACTTGATGCATGCCACGCTCTGCACGGCGCCCTACGAGACGACGAACAGCATGGTTGGCGTGGAGCAAGACTTCATCGAGGCGCCTTCACAGATGCTCGAGAACTGGATGTGGCAGCCTACGATCCTCAAAGAAGTCTCCGCGAACGTCGACACGGGAAAGCCGCTGCCCGACGCGCTGATCGCGAAGATGGTGGCGCTCAAGCACGTGGATGACGGCGTCTCATGGACGACGCAGGCGTTCTATGCCACCTACGACATGACGATTCACAGCTCCGGAGCAACGATCGCCGCCACGGGGATCTGGTCGCGCCTCAAGCGCAAGCTCACGGTCTTTCCGAGCGTGCCGGGCACCTATCCCGAAGCGGGCTTCGGCCACCTGATGGGCGGCTACGACGCCGGCTATTATGGCTATCTCTGGTCGAAGGTCTACGCGCAAGATATGTTCACGGTCTTCCAGCACGGCGGCTTAGAGAACCCCGCCGTCGGCGCGCGCTATCGCGAAACCATCCTCGAACCGGGGGCAATCTACCCCGCGCAGCAGCTGGCTGAGAAGTTCCTCGGCCGGCCGCTGAGCTACGATGCCTTCTATCGCGATCTCGGAATCAGCAAGTAACGATCTGTACGGAGGCGGAGCAGCCGAGCCGATCCGCTCCCGCCTCCAGCATCCGCAGTGCATCCGCACGTGTGCGGATGCCGCCGGAAGCTTTGACCTTCGCGCAACTCCCAACCAAGGCGCGCATCGTACGCACGGCCTCTACGCTGGCTCCTCCCGCCGCATGGAAGCCCGTTGACGTCTTCACGAATGCCGCTCCGCCTTCGACGGCAGCAGCGCAGGCGCGGCGCAGCTCGTCTCCGGCGAGTGCGGCGCTCTCGACGATCGCCTTCACCGGAACGCCCGCCGAGCCGACCACGGCGCGGACGTCGTCGCGAACGCGCTTGCCGTCACCTCCGCGCAACGCCCCCAAGTCGATCACCATGTCGATCTCCCGAGCGCCATTGCGTACGGCCTCGGCGGCTTCGAACGCCTTCTCCGGCGTCGTCGAGGCACCAAGCGGGAAGGCGACAACGGAACAGACGAGTACGGGCGTACCTCGCAAGGCGGCGGCGGCGCGCGACACCCAGATGGGGTTGACGCAGACCGATGCGAACCCGTAGCGTTGCGCCTCATCGCAGAGCCGATCGATCTCCATCGCCGTGGCAAACGGCGCGAGCAAGGTATGGTCGATCAGCGAAGCGAGATCGCTGGCGTGGGACATGGCGCCGCCATTCGCCGCCGGAGGTCCGCCTCTTGCCCTGGGCGCCGCGTACTGTTACAATCGCGGTCGTGCGCTTGGGGTCCCCATTGCGGGGAACCCGCACGGTACAGGGTCCCCATTGCGGGGAACCCGCAACGGTACAAACCGAGCCGAGTGGCTCGGAACATTGAATCGGTGGGGTCCCCATTGCGGGGAACCCGCAATGGGGAGAGGTGTCGGAGCCTGGTTGAACGAGCGCGACTGGAAATCGCGTAGGCGGCTCAAACCGCCTCGAGGGTTCGAATCCCTCCCTCTCCGCCAGTTGTGAACCGAGGCGAGTGCCTCGGAACCTTTCAAGCATTGGGGTCCCCGCGAGCGCAGCGCGGCGAAGCGAGCGGGGAGATGCGCCATGTCGATGATGCGGTGCCGCCTGCGCGGTGCCGCATCATTTTATATTCGCGAGCCCAGCGGCCCCGGAAGCTTCCGGGAAAGTCTATTGTTTAGGTCTTAACCAATTGACGCCGCGGATCGAAACGGGTAGTATATGGTGCTCATGCCAATGCATATGCCGCGACGCCGGAAGGCGCGCCATCGCTAGCTTCGCACGAGGGAAGGGTCCCTCGGAACCCGGTGAGCGCGCCCTCGCGCTGCTCACGATGACGGTCATGCTCGGTATGATCATGGCCATCATCGACTCGACGATCGTGAACGTGGCGCTGGATGCGATGGCGGGCAACCTCGGCACGTCGATCGACGAGATATCCTGGGTCGCGACCGCCTACATCTTGGCCACGGTGGTCGTCATGCCGCTCAACGGGTTCCTCACGGCGCTCCTCGGGCGCAAGATGTACTATGCCCTTTCGATCTGCGTCTTCACCATCTCTTCGTTCCTGTGCGGCACCGCGCATAGCCTCGGTGCGCTGATCTTCTACCGCGTGATTCAGGGCATCGGGGGCGGTGCGCTCCAACCAACGGCGCAAGCGATCCTCTTCGAGTCGTATCCGGCAGGCCGCCGTGGGCAAGCCATGGCGATCTTCGGTATCGGCGCCATGTTCGGCCCCGCCATCGGACCCACGCTCGGCGGCTACATCGTCGACAACTTCAGCTGGCCGCTGATCTTTCTCATCAATTTGCCGATCGGGATCGTCGCGCTGATGATGACTCTGGCATACGTGCCGGACCCTCACTACATCAAGCGCACCGGAGGCGAGCATCTCGACTGGCTGGGCTTGGCTGCCATGACTGCAGGTCTAGCCTCGCTGCAATACGTGCTGGAGCGCGGCCAGCACGACGACTGGTTCAACTCCAATACGATCGTCTTGCTCGCGGCTACGGCGGTCGTGGGCCTGGCCGTGTTCATCTGGCGCCAACTCACGGTCGAGCATCCTCTGGTCGATCTGCGGGTCTTCCGTCACCGTTCGTTCACTGCCGGCAACGTGCTCATCGTCGTCACCGGCTTCGGATTGTTCGGAACGGCGCTGATCCTGCCGTTGTTCTTCCAAACGCTGCTGCGTTTCGACGCATTTCAGACAGGGTTGGCCCTCATGCCCGGCGCCATCGCGACGGCAATAGCCATGCCCATTGCCGGGCGCCTCACCGACAAGATCGACGGGCGCATCCCCGTCCTCTTCGGCATGCTGCTCTTCGGCCTCTCGACATGGTGGATGGGATCGCTCAACCAGAATGCCGGCTACTGGGACGTCTTCTGGCCCCGCGTCTGGCAAGGGTTCTCGCTGGCGTTCATCTTCGTCCCGCTCTCTACCCTCACGATGGGGGCCGTTGGCCGCGCGGAGACGGCCAACGCATCCGGGATCTACAATCTCTTGCGCCAATTGGGCGGGAGCCTCGGCATCGCTGTCCTGACGACCATTCTATCGCGCGACCAGACGGCAAGCTATCAATCGCTTTCCACCGGGGTCACGCTCGCACACCCGTCGGTGCGCCAAGCGGTGGATCAGATGACGCAGTCGCTGGTTGCCCAAGGGCACACGTTCTTCGAGGCTCAGCGTCTGGCACTGCTGGAACTGGCCAACACCGTCCTCTCGAACGCAATGACGATCGCGTACGACGATCTCTTTCGCCTCTCCGCCGTCGTCTTCTTCGTTGCTGCGCCGTTGATCTTTCTGCTCAAACGTCCCACCCACAAGCCCGTCAGCGAGTCCGCCGCAACAGCCGAGTAAGGCGGCGAGAAAAAAGAAGCGGCGCCGTTTGCACGGCACCGCGTCGTATGGCGGAGAGGGTGGGATTCGAACCCACGAGACGCTCATCACGTCCGCTCGCTTTCGAGGCGAGTGCCTTCAACCACTCGACCACCTCTCCACATCACAGGAGCCTCTTCAGTTTTCTCCGGCCGCCCGCCGTTGGCTTGCGAAGAACGCTCGTAACTGCTCGGCCGTCTCCGCCTCGAGGACGCCGCCCTCCACCTCTACCCGGTGGTTGAGGCGCGGATCCCTCAGCAGATCCATCACGGAGCCCGCCGCACCGCCCTTCGCATCGTAACAGCCGAAGACGACGCGATCGATTCGTGCGGCAACCAGGGCCCCTGCACACATCACACAGGGTTCCTTCGTCACGTAGAGCGTGCCGCCCGTCAGCCGCCAACGTCCGAGGCGGCGCGCAGCCTCCCGAATGGCTACCATCTCGGCGTGGGCCGTTGGGTCAGGCTTTGTCTCTTTGACGTTCCACGCGTCGACAACTTCCCCGTCGATGACCAGAACGGCTCCGACAGGGACCTCCCCAGCACGCCGCGCCTCGTCGGCCAGCACCATCGCGCGGCGGAGATACTCTTCGTCACTCTCCATCAATTCATGTGCGCCCGAGTGGGCTCGAACCACCAGCCTTCGCCTTCGGAGGGCGACGCGCTATCCAATTGCGCCACGGGCGCGCAGGGAGATGGAGATTGTCTCCTGGCGGGCGATTACCTCTTTACCGCACGTCGTCCGAGATGTTCGTCGGGATGTGCTTGAACAAGTCCAGTTTGTGATCGATCAAACCGCGATAAAACTTGCGGACGCAATCCGGATGCCCGAAGAAGTATGTACGAGCGTAAGCTAAATCGTCACCGGACGAGTCGGGCACGTAGTGCGCGATCTCGATCTCCTCCATCTGGCCGCGATCGACCGGATGCGGACAGAAATCGCAAGGTATCGTTGACATGTTCTCTCCCCCATTCCACTCGGCTCCGCCTCGATCGTGAGGGCCTCTCTACCGGCTGCAATCCCAGGCGCCTGCCTCGGGTTTCACTAGTATATCGGCAGACGCACCCGAAACAGGTCGACGGGCGAGTCGCCTCGCCCGTCGACGCTAGTTGGTGACTCGGGCAGGATTTGAACCTGCGACCAAGGGCTTATGAGTCCCCTGCTCTACCGCTGAGCTACCGAGCCATCGCGAATGACGTTGGCGCCTGCGGAAACCTTCGACGCCATAGTATACCCAACCCCTCGCAGGGGCGTCAACGGCGACGCCGGCGATAACGCCGGCGTCGATCGTACGATGGCGCGCTCGGAGAGATTCGAACTCCCGACCCCCAAGTTCGTAGCCTGGTGCTCTATCCAGCTGAGCTACGAGCGCAACCGCTATATGTTGCCAAACAAACACCCGTTCCGTCAAGCCCCCATCGCGAATTCAGGGCGACAACTCGACGCCGTCGCCCCGATCCGGAGTTGGCGGAGAGAGAGGGATTCGAACCCTCGCTACGAGTTGACCCCGTAGGACGGTTTAGCAAACCGTTGCCTTCAGCCGCTCGGCCATCTCTCCATACTTGGGCTCGACGCGCGTTGCTTGGAGCCAGGCACCAAGGTTCACCTCACTTGGCCGTTATCCTCCGCAACGGTCACCAGCCCACCGCGGCGGCGAGCCGCCAAGGCCGCCACAACGTGCGCCGCATCGCGCGCCGCATCGGGACGCCTCAGACGCGTCATCCGTTGCCGCATGGCCGCGAGACGGCCCGGATCATTGAGCAGGCCGCGCACCACCTCCGGCAGCGCAGCCATGCTGCCCACTCGGACCGCCGCCTTGCGCTCGAGCAGGTATCGCGTGTTGCGTTCCTCCTGCCCCGGCAACGGCTTCACCAGCACCATCGGGAGCTCCGCGCAGAGCGACTCCGAACTGGTCAGGCCGCCTGGCTTGGAGAGCAAGAGATCGGCCGCGTGCATGTAGTCGTATACGTTGTCCACGAAGCCGACCACGCGCAATGGGTACTCGAGCGTTTGGGCGAGATCGAAGAGGCGTCGCTCCAGCCGCGCGTTCCTCCCCACGATCACCACGGCGGTCAACGCTATCTCGATGCTCTCTAACGCCCGCATCATCTTATCGACGGGCCCGATGCCCAAGCCGCCGCCCATGATGAGTACGAGCGCGCGGTCGGCCGGCAGCCTAAGGGCGCGCCGCAGCGCCGTTTTCTCCTCCAGCTTGCCGAAATTCGGATTCACCGGTATCCCGGAGACATGTACGCGCTCTGAGGCTACGCCGCGCCCAACCAACGCCGTACGCATCTCCGGCGTCGCAACGCAGTAGGCGTCGATGTTGCGATAGATCCAAAACGGGTGGAGGGCGAAGTCCGTTACGATCCCCATCACGGGGACGTCGTCGCCGAACTGGCGCTTGTACTCGGACATCACGCCGCACGGAAAGGCGTGGGTGCAGATCACGACATCGGCGCGCGATCGTTCGACCATGGTGCGCAGCTTCGTTGCCGTGAATTGATTGATCCAGGTCTTGAAGCTGCCGACTTTCGTAGCTCGTTCAGCCTGGTCGTACATGTAGCGGTACAACTGCGGAATGGTTTTGACCATGCCGATATAGCCGTTCGAGACGAGCTTCGAGAAGATCGATGCGGCGTACTTGTACGAGTCGACGATCTCGCACTCGAACTCTCCGGGATAGTTCTCGTCTAGCGCGGTCCGTACCGCACCGGCGGCAGCGGTATGGCCAACGCCGACGCTGGCGGAGAGGAAGAGAATGCGTGAGGGCACAGCAGTGTAACGCGCCCTAGTCGCCATCCTCCGACGACTCCTCGGCCAGGCTCAGAAAGTGATCGAGTACCTCCTGCGCCAGCTCTTCGTCCTCGAGGATCTTGCCGATCTCATCCGTGACGATGAACTCGTCGTTGGCTTTGTTGTAGCAGATGGCGTAGGACTCGTGGCTCTCGTCGTCCTCGAGCAGACCGACGACCTCGTACTCCAGATGGCGGTCATCATCGGTCTCAACGAGCAAGACGTCCTCGAGTTCGAGCTTCCCCGACGGGGGCTGTCCGTTGTCAGAAATCGGTCTATCCTCCCAAACGGGTCGCCGCCGCCCCGTCGCGCATAGACGAGTCGGGTCGAAGACTGTTCCGGGGGCGGCGCCCCCCCTCCTACTTCAGATAGCGCGCGATATTAGCTTGCTGCTCGGCGAGCGTCCGCGCAAAAGCATGGCGGCCCTGGCCGCGATAGACATAGTAGAGATAGGGAGATGCCTGCGGCTCGAATGCCGCGCGCAGACTCGCGGTACCGGGGTTTGCGATGGGCGTCGGAGGCAGGCCGGCATGGCGATACGTATTGTACGGCGAGTCGATGGCGAGGTCGCGGTACGTCACGACCGCGTGATGCGCGGAGAGCGCATACTCGATCGTCGCATCGACTTCGAGCGGCATGCCCAACCGCAGGCGGTGGTAATAGATGCCCGCCATCAGTGCCCGCTCGCCGTCCGCCTTCGCTTCGCGTTCGATCAGCGAGGCTACCGTCACCACCTGTGGGATCGTCATCCCCAGCGCGTGCGCGCGCTCCACGGCATCGGGCGGCAGTCTCCGAACGAATTCCGCAACCATGCGGGCGGCGTTCTCGCGCGGGCCGGCATGGTGCTCGAATTCGTAGGTGTCCGGAAACAGGAATCCCTCCATGTTCGTCGTGCGTTGTCCGTCGATGGTCAGCGGCGTGTGCAGGAAGATCCGCTCGTAGACGCGCTCGTCTCCTAAGCCGGCCGCCGCGAGTCGCCGGGCAATCTGCCGAGCGGTGAATCCTTCGGGTATGGTAACGCGCGCGTACGGCGCAATGCCGCCGATCAACAGGCGCTGCAGGATCGCCTCGGCCGACAGGTGCGGCGCGAAGGTGTATTCGCCGGCATGCAGTTGAGATGATGCGCCACGGAGACGAACCAGCAGACGCAGCGCCGCGGGATACTTGAGCACCCCCTCGCGGTGGAGCTGCTCGGCGATGGCGCCCACGCTGCTGCCTTCGGCGATCACCACGCTGGTCGGGTGCTGCGGCCACGGCGCGGAGAAGATCGTCAATGCAACCCATACGGCGACCACCGCTGCGGCCGCAGCGACTGCGCCCGCAACCAGCGCGAGTCCCCTGCGGGGCGGCAGCATCACGGCCTCTTGCGTCGCGCGAGAAACGTATCGAGGATGAGCGCGGCCGCCATGCCGTCGATGACCCGCTTGCGCCGCTTACGCGAGAAGTCCGCGGCGATCAGCGCCTTGGATGCCTGCGCGGTCGTCATGCGCTCGTCGACGAAATGGATCTCCCCTTCCGGGAACGCCGCGCGCAACAGCTCGGCAAATGCTTGCGTCTTCTGCGCAGCGGGGCCTCGCTGGCCTTGCAGCGTCAGGGGAAGGCCCACGACGAGTTCGCGGATGCCACGCTCGCGGGCGGTCTGCGCGATGCGCCGCGCGTCCTCTTCACGGTTCGTGCGCTCGAGCGGCGGCAACGGCAGAGCCATCGTCTCGAAAGGATCGCTCACGGCCAGGCCGATTCTGCGCTCCCCGAAGTCGATCGACAGGATGGGCAACAGTCTACCTCGGGGCCAGAGCGTCGAGCGCGGCCATCGAGCGTGCCGCCTTCCCGAGATGGTGGGTGATGAGTGCTTCCACGGCGCGCGCCACCTTCGCGCCCGCCGCGAACGAAGCCCCCTGTCCCCTCGGTGCGCCCAAGCGCTGCAGCGCCGCCAGATCCTCGGCATCCAAGACGATGTTCCCGTCCGGGCGCAGGCATGCACTGCAGGCCAGCCCGCCGACTCCCAGATCGACTGCGGCCTGCCCCTCCAGCGCACACTGGCAGTGCATGCAGACGTCTAATGGAACCCCTAGACCGAGCTCGTCGAGCAAGCGCAGCTCGAAGCGGGGAATAACGCGTCGCGGATCGCCCTGCGCGGCGATCGCGGCCGTCACGCCGCGCAGCAGCCGGTAGACGGCGGGCACGGGAAGCTCCGGCTCGCAGAACCCGTCTACCAGCTCAGCTGCTACGCTCGCCGCTGCGAAGGCTTCGGGCGTCACCAGCCGCTGCCAATGCTGCGTTACGGGCTCGGCGCCGGTCACCACGTCCAGCGAGCGGCCCCGGTGGAATGACGCCTCGACTTCCGAGAGCAGCTCCAGGCGCCCGGAGAGCCGGGACGTCCCACGGCGCACGCCCTTGGCAACCGCGTCCATTTTACCGCGCTCCAGCGTCAACAACGTGAGGATGCGGTCGGCCTCGCCGAGGTTGTGACCGCGTAAGACGATCGCATGCGCGCGATAGGCGCGCGTTTGGCTCACGGCCGTCCGAGATCCCGTGGGCCGAAATGATCGGGCAGCAGCGCCGCGGCACGGCTCTCGTGCACGGACCCGTCGAGACCGCTGGCATAGACCACGGGATCGCCGAACTCGATCAGCACTTGGCGGCAGATCCCGCACGGCATCGTCGGTCCGGGCGACGAGCCGGCGATCGCCACGGCACGCAGTCCGTGTGCTCCGTCCGCAACGGCTGCCGCGATAGCGGCACGTTCCGCGCACAACCCCGCTGCGAACGAAGCGTTCTCGACGTTACAGCCCACGTAGATGCGGCCATGCTCGTCCTCCACGGCCGCACCAACCGGGAACGCGGAGTATGGCGCGTACGCCCGCGCACGAACGGCGCGTGCCGCCTCCAGCAGGACCCGCGCCTCGTTCACGCTTCGCTCCCGCCTTCGCCCTTCTGCCCGTCGTGCAGCACGCGCACCGCGAGGATGCGCCGTCCACGCGTGCGCTCGACTTTCAACCGCACGTTCTCGTCGGCGGTCACTTCTTCGCCCACCGTTGGAAGGCGCCCGAAGAGACCGACGGTCAGGCCGCCGATCGTCTCGAACTCGTCGGTCGGAAGGTCGGTATCCAGCTGCGCGTTGACGTCCTCGACGTTGGTCGACGCTTCCACCACCGCCTCGTGCTCGCTGATGCGGCGGATCGGCTCCTCCTCGAGCTCGTCGTGCTCGTCGCGTATCTCGCCGACGATCTCCTCGAGCAGATCCTCCAGCGTCACAAGACCAGCCGTTCCGCCGTATTCGTCGACGACGACGGCCAGCGAGTACTTGCCGCGCTGCATCTCGCGCAGCATCTCACTGACGCGCTTGTTCTCCGGCACGAACTCGACCGCACGCATCAGCGACGCCAAGGAAACATGCGCGAGCGTACCATTGGCCAGCGCGATCAGCAGCTCGCGCTCGTGCACCACTCCCGCCACGTTGTCAATCGTTCCTTCGTAGACGGGAATCTTGGAGTAGCCTTCCTTGATGACCAGCTCCAAAGCTCGCGTAGCCAGCATCGACCGCTCGACGGCGATGATGTCGGGACGCGGCGTCATTACTTCGCGCACGATAGTATCGCCGAATTCGATGATCGAATGGATCATCTCGCGCTCCCGCTCCTCGAGGACCTTCTGCTCGGCGCCCACGTTGACCAGCATCCGGATGTCTTCCTCGGTGACGAACGGGCCGTGGGCACTGGGGCTCCCCCCGAAGAGACGCAAGATTCCGTTCGTGAGCCAGAGGAAGCTCGCATTGAGCGGCGAGAGAATGAAGGCCACGCGCTCCAGCCACGGAGCCAGACGCCGTGCCCAGCGCTCCGCATCGCCGACCGCGATCGTCTTCGGGATGATCTCACCAAACGTCAGCAGGAGCACGGTCATGAGAACCGTGGACCAGACCGCCGCGTGCGGCACCCTCGCTTGGATGAACAGGAACGTCGCCAGCGAGTCTGCGGCCAGCAGAACGATCGTGTTGCCGATCAGGACCGTCGTCAGGAAACGATTGCGGTCCTCGATCAGCCTGAGAACGGAGCGGGCGCCGTGCAGCCTGCTCTCCAGCATGGAGCGCGCTTTCACGCGCGAGATGCTGATCAGCGCGGCTTCGGTTCCGGCGAAGAACATCGCCAACAGGATCAGGGCGACCAGACCAGCGAGCTCCGCATCGATCGAGATGCTGCTCACGGGGTTCTGCCTGCGCGCCGGGGGGCCGAAGCCCCCCGTCTACTGCCACTCTTCAAGTCGCTCATACTATAGCACACACCCGTTCGGCGCTCCTGTACCCACGCCCGCCGGCCGTCCATCGCGTCCTATGGCAGAATGTGGCCGATGCGCATCATGAGGAAGATCGCCATCGCGATCACCGCCCCCACCGCCGTGCCGTAGATGACCTCGATGACCGTATGAATGCCGCCTTCCACCCGGCTCTGCGCCACCAGCAGAGCCAACACGAAGCCTAGCGTCCCCACCAGCGGGCTCGAACTCAGCACGAAGATGAAGCAGGCCGCCACGAATGCCAGCGCGGCATGGCCGCTTACGGCCCCTCCGCGCAGCGGAGAGCCTCGCCCTACGTACGCCTTGAGCAGAATCGTGGCGGCGATGGTCGCCAACATCGCCACGAAGACTACGCTCAGCGAGACGGAACGCAGCTGCTCGAAGACGCGCGTCCCACCGCGGGAGATCGCTTCGTAGAAGATCAGATAGCCGACGACCACGGCGGTGACGGAGGTCGTGAGGACTGCGCCCGCAGCGGCATCCTTGGCTACTTTGGCGAGCGGATGGTGCGACAGGGTGAGCAGATCGACGATCGCTTCGATCGCCGTGTTCATCAGCTCGAGCGAGAGCACCAGCCCGACCAGCAGCACGATGACGACGACGTAGACGCGCTGGAGCTGAAGAAAGAGCGTAGCCACGAGCACGAAGAACGCTGCAAAGAGATGGAGGCGCATGTTCGGCTGCGATCGCGCCGCGTAGATGATGCCGCTGAACGCGTAGTTGAGTGAGGCGATCAGGCGATTGGATCCGGCGCGCCGCCGTTGCGGCGTCCGCTCGTGCTCCCTTTCCGGCACGCTCACGGCTGGCCTTCTTCGCCGGGCTCATAGGCCCACGGCATGCCGACGACGGCGGCGAGCCGCCGCTCCTCGCTCACCATGCGCGACCGCTCCTGGGACTCCATGTGATCGTGTCCCAGCAGGTGCAGGAGGCTGTGGATCAACAGCCGCTCCACCTCGCGCGCGATGGGGGCATCGTAGTCGGCGGCCTGGCGCGCCGCCGCGTCGACGCTGATCACGACGTCGCCCAGCATCCGCTCGCCGCCCCGCGGCCCCGGTTCACCTTCCACCAGCGAGAACGAGAGCACGTCCGTCGTACGATCCTTCGCGCGATGCTCGCGATTGAGCGCGCGCATTTCGGGGTCGCGCACGAAGGTAACGGAGACGCTCGAGCGCCGCTCGCCCAACGCCGCCAGCAGACGGCGCACTGTCCGGCGGACATGCGCAGCGTCGATGCCGCTGCCGCGCGTGTGATTCGAAAGATAGATCAATAGAGAGGGAACTCCGGGTCGATCTCGCGCTGCCAGCGTGCCAGGCCGCCGTCGAGGAAACGTATGTTGCGAAAGCCGTGGCCGAGCAGCAGCTGCACGGCTCCCGCGGCGCGCGCCGCCACGCGGCACACCACCACCAGATCCTCCGACGTATCCAACTCGTGCAGCCGGCCCGCGAGCTCCGAGAACGGCACGTGACGTGCTCCGGGAAAGAGGCCCGCCTGCACTTCCTGGCGCTCGCGCACGTCCACCACGCGAACGGTACGCGCGCCGTCCTCCGCGTTCAGCATCCGCGCCAACTCGCGCGCGCCGATGCCGTAGTCCTCCAGAAAACCGGGATCGCGATCTGGGCGCGCTTCGATCCCGCAGAAGTTCTCGTAGTCGCCCAGCTCGCGGATCTCCGGCGCATCGCCGCACGCCGAACACTGCGGGTCGCGTTCGATGCGCAGCTCGCGCATGCGCGTCTCCAGCGCGTCAACGAGCAGCAGCCTGCCGATCAGCGGGTTACCCACGCCCAAGAGCAGCAGCAGCGCCTGCTGTGCCTGCAGTATCCCCACCAGACCCGGCAGCACGCCCAAGACGCCGCCCTCGGCACACGACGGCACGGTACCCGCCGGCGGCGGCACGGGATAGATGCAACGATAGCAGGGCCCACGCTCGCCGGAGGCGGCACGATGGCCGAAGACGCTCACCTGTCCGTCAAAGCGGAAGATCGAGCCGTATACGTAGGTCTTTCCGCTCAGCACGCAGGCGTCGTTGACCAAGTAGCGCGTGGGAAAGTTGTCCGTTCCATCGACCACCAGATCGTAACGCTTCACCAGCTCTAGCGCATTGGAACGATCGAAGACGCCTTCGATCGCCTCCACCTCCACCTCCGGATTGAGGTCTCGAAGACGCTCGGCCGCGGCGCGTGCTTTGGGGACGCCCAATGAGGACTCGCCGAACAGGACCTGGCGCTGTAAATTGGAGCGCTCCACCACGTCGTCGTCAACGAGGCCAAGGTGCCCCACGCCCGCCGCCGCCAAGTAGAGCGCGACGGGGGAGCCCAGGCCGCCGGCGCCGATGCAGAGGACGCTCGCCGCCGCCAGGCGCTCCTGTCCCGCCAGGCCCACTTCCGGCATCAGCAAGTGGCGGCTATAGCGCTCCAGACTCTCCGCGCGCATCTCTTACCCGCGCAGGCGCCGGCGCTCGACCGGCAGCCGTACCAGGCTGCGCCCGTTCCCGGAGCCGGGCAGCGCGGGGTACTCGATGCGTTGGTGGTGGATTCCGTAGAGTACTTGAATGCAGGCTTTCTCGACGACATGGAGATCGCGCAGCGTCAGGTCGCATTCGTCCAGCTCTCCGCGGTGGAGCAGCTGATCGATGATGCGGCGCACCTGTGCTTCGATCTTCTGCGGTGTTGGTTGCTTGATGGAGCGTACGCTTGCCTCGATGCCGTCGCAGATCATCACCAGTGCGGCTTCCTTGGTCTGCGGCTTCGGCCCAGGGTAGCGGAAGTCGTCGGGCAAAGGCGTGAACTTGTCGTTCCCCTCCTCCTGCGCTTTGCAGTACATGAAGGAGACCAGCGACGTCCCATGATGCTGCTGGATGATGTCGACGACGCTGTCCGGCAGACGATGCTCGTGCGCGCTCTTCACGCCGTCTTCCACGTGCGCGATGATGATCAGTGCCGAGAGCGACGGCGCCAGCGTGTCGTGAGGGTTGGGGCCCCCGCCCTGGTTCTCGACGAAGTACTGTGCCCGTTTCATCTTCCCGATGTCGTGATAGTAGGCGCCTACGCGTGCCAACAACGCATCGGCCCCCACGGCGCGCGCCGCCGCCTCTGCGAGATAGCCCACCGTGATCGAATGCACGTAGGTTCCTGGAGCCTCAATCAGCAGGCGCTGCAGCACCGGCTCCCCCGTGTTGCCCAGCTCCATGAGCCGCAGCGGCGAGCAAAGGTGGAAGGCGTGCTCGAGAAACGGCAGCAAGCCTACCGTCTCGATCGCACTCACCAGCCCCGCCAGCAGCGAAACCATGGCATCCAACGCCGCCGTCCAGCCCCCCGCTCCGCGCAGGATGTCGATGGCAGCGAAGATAGCCGCGCCCACGCCGCCGGCGATCCAGCCTGCGCGCAGCAAGTCGCTGCGCCGGCGAAGCGCCGCTGCCCCCAGCGTCGCCGCGAGCCCCATGCCGAAGAGCGCCAGCGCAAAGGGATAGCTCTGCGGATTGGCCAGCCCCGAGGCGAACGCCACCACCAACACGCCGTAGATGGCGATCGGCACGCCGGCCAAAATGGCCAGCAGCATGCCCACCGCCCCCGTCGGTACCAATGCGATGCTCACGGCGTCGGCGCCGCCGATGGAGATCGTCGGCGGGATGAACTTCGCGCAGATCACGCCCAAGATCGTCACGGAAACGGTTAGCCACAACAGGCGCGCGTCGCCGAAGACCTTGCGCGAGAAAACGAACGCGGGGACGGCAAGCAGACCCAGCAGCGCCAGCGCCAGCACGGCATACGCCAGCAGACGCGCCCAGTCGATCGCCGGCCTGGCGATGCCCGCTGCACGCAACGTCTCCACCTGCGCGGGAGTCACCAGATCGCCTTTGCGGACGATGACGACGCCCTTGGAGAGTGCGATACGCACGGGGGCGACGGCGTTCATCGCGCTGCGCTGCGCTTCGTACGTGGCCGCCAAGTCGACGGAGACGTCACGATAGACCAGCGCCCCGGAGAGTACCGTGGCGACACGCTGCGCCGCTGGACTCAGCTTGAGTTGCGCGATGGCGTCGGCGACTTTCGAGCGTGCGTCGGAGAGATCGCTATCGTCGACGCCGACGCCCAGGCCTTCACGCTGCGCCACCGCCGTCATGACGTCGGACTGCACGGCGCTCCGGTCGGCAGGCGAGAGGTGCCCCCACTGCTCGATCGTCGCGCTGTCCACGCCCATCGCGTTCAGACCGGCCCGCGCCTTGGGCGCGTTCTCGCCCAGCCAGCCGAAAACGCGGCTGCCCACGCCAGTCAAGCGCGCCTGTGCGTCGCCGTCGACGCGATAGACGGGAGCTACTTGGCCCGCCGCGCGCTTGCGGGCCTCCTGGGTGGCCTGCTCGTCCACGTAGTCGATGTTGGCAGGGGCCGTCACGTCCGTGGGTGCGATGTCGCCCACGTGCAGCGGGACCGTGGAGGGCACGTAGCTTACGCCCAGCACGGCGAAGAACGCCAGCCAGAGCAGGCCCCCGGCCAGCGCGCGCTGCCGGCGCAGGTCGAGTGCCGGCCGCCAGCGGAGCGCGGCCGTCAGCCGCTCGCGAATCGTCAAGCCGGCCTACTCCGCCGCCATATCGTCGCGGCGGTACGCTTCGACGATGCGGCCGACAAGCGGGTGGCGGACCACGTCGCTTTCATCCAGGCGCACGATCGAGATTCCATGAATGTCCTTGAAGAGACGCTCGGCTTCCAACAGCCCCGAACGCGTCCCGCGCGGGAGATCGATCTGCGTGACGTCCCCGGTCACCACCATGCGGCTCCCGTTACCCAGACGCGTGACGAACATCTTCAGCTGCTCGTGCGTCGTGTTCTGAGCTTCGTCCAGAATGACAAAGGCATCGTTCAGCGTGCGCCCGCGCATGTATGCCAAGGGCGCAACTTCGATCACGTTACGCTCCACGTACTTCTGCACGACGCTGGCGTCGAGCAGCTCACCCAGCGCATCGAAGAGCGGGCGCAGGTACGGATCGACCTTCGCGGCCAGATCGCCGGGGAGGAAGCCCAATTTCTCGCCCGCCTCGACGGCGGGGCGCGAGAGCACGATGCGCGAGACGGCATGCCGGCGCAGGGCGCGCACGGCCATCACGATCGCAAGGAACGTCTTCCCCGTACCCGCGGGCCCGATGCCGAACGTCAACGTGCTGGATTCGATCTCCTCGACGTAACGGCGCTGTCCGCGGGAGCGCGGGCGCACTTCGTTGCCGCGCTGGGCCACGTAGAGCGTGGCCGGGATCGCCGCGCGCCGTTCCTCCTCGTCGCGCTCCGCTTCGGCGGCCAACTTTACGTCGTCGGGTGTGAGCATCTTGCCGGAGCGGGCGGCCGCCAGCATCGTGCCGAGCGCCCGCTCCGCGCGCCCGATAGCTTCGATCTCGCCCGCGATCTCGATCTGGTTGCCTTCCACGCGCAGGGTCACGGGAACCAGAGCTTCGAGTGCGGTGAGGTTCCGGTCGAACTGCCCGAAGAACCGGAGATGATCTCCCAACTCCTCGAGTTCGAACGTGCGGGTGCCCTTGACGTCGGTCATATCGCGTGTGACGTGTTCGACGGCGCTCCCGGTTTCACCAGCCTGGGTCCACGCCGCGCGGCGAGCCCAAGATCGCCGCCCAGATCACCCCGGCTCGAACGCTCTGGGCATCGAATGCGCCGAGTCTGGCCGCACCGGATTCCTGCGCCGCGGGGGACCGCTCCGCGGCCACGGCCGGCTTGGGTTCCGGCGGAGCCGGTTTGGGAGCGCGCGGCGGCGGGGGCGGCGGAGCTTCGGGCTTGGGGGGCGCCTCTAGCCCAAATCGCCGCTCAACCGTGCCGACGAACGTGGCAACCTCCTGCACGATGCGCTGAGCGCGCCTGCGAAGCGGCGGCGGCAGATGATCGAGCCCCTCGTAGAGCCGCCGCGTGGCCTCCTTGGTGCGTTGCACCAAAACCGGGTCGACGGCGCCGCCACGCGCCTGCTCCGCCAACTCGTTGGCAAGGGCGATCACCACGCGAACAATGTCGTCCATCGCTTCCCTCCTTCGCGCTCCGGCGCTCTACTCCGGTTCCAGCGCCGGAGCCGCCGTGCCGCCTGCTGCGAGCGCGATGCCCGCGACGGCGATCGCCGCCCCGAGAACTTCGACCGGCACGACCGGCTCGTGGAGGAAGACCCACGACCACACATGCCCGAAGACCGGCACCAGGAAGAGCAGCACGCTGGCGCGCGCCACCGAAAGAACGGTCAGGGCGCGGCTCCAGACCACGTACGCCAGAGCCGTTGCCACGAGCGAAACGTAGGCGATCGCCCACAGCGTCGCGCCGTCGAGGTGAACCGCGCGCAGTTCTCCGAAGGCCAGCGCCGCGACCGTCAGCACGATCCCCGCACCGGTCATCTGGGCGGCGTTTGCCAAGAGGGGATCCAAGTGGCTGGCGCGCTTCATGGCGATGACGTTGAACGCCAGCGCCAGCGCACCGACCAGCATGATGCCCATGGCCAGAAGATCACCGGGTGCCTCGCGCAGAGCGGGGATCGCGATGACGCCCACGCCCAGCGCACCCAAGAGCACGCCGGCGACGGCGTTGCGGTGAACCCGCTCGTGCTCCAGCACTGCCGCCAGGACCACGGCGAAGAGCGGCGAGGCATTGGCCAACAGCGAGCTGAGCCCACCCGAAAGGCGTTCGGCGCCCAGGAAGGTCAGACCGAAGAACAGCGCGGTCGTCAGCATCATGGCCACGAGGGCGGCGCGATCCTCACGCGGCGGGCGCTGCCAGCGACCGCTCAGCGCGGTGAGCAATGCCAAGACGATACCCGCCGGGAGAGCGCGCGCCGCCGCGAAAGCGAACGGCCCCATGCCCGCGCCCTCAGCAACTTTCACTGCCACCCACGTTCCGCCCCACAGGGCGCAGGGCAGCAGTACGATCAGACTTCGCGATCCCACTTCGTGAACGCCGCAGCGATCTCCGGGCCTTCGCGCCGCTCGCCGGACCACTCGAACGGCTCGTAGCGCGTACCCATCCACTCCGGACGGTACCGCCCTTCGAGACGAAACGTGTAGCGGCGGCCTTCCGCGGCGCAATCGACGTCGATCGCGGCGTAGCGCGGCGGACCGCCTTCGGGAGTCTTGCGCTCGACCGTGAACTTCGGGATCAACGCCACGTTCGGCGATCCGCAGAACGGACAATACATCGTTTCATGGATTCCTTTCCTCGTCGAGTCGCCCTGGCTTGCGCAGCGCCGTGAAAGACGCTCCGGCGCAATAGCGTCAACGAGACGCGAGACTACGGCGCCATCACTTTAGACGTGACAGCCGTAGCCTCGGGCGCTCTGTGGATCGACGATCTACGAGGGCTGCGCTCCCCCCGGCGGCTGCGCCGGTGGTTGCCCAGGCGGCATCTGCGGTCCGCCCTTCACCTGCGTCGACTGAGCGATCCCGCTGCGCATCTCCGTATCGGCCAACACGTTCTTGTAGCGAACGTAATCCATAACGCCGAGGTTGCCGCCGCGAAACGCTTCGGCGATCGCCAGCGGCACCTGTGCTTCGGCCTGCACGACGTTGGCTTGCATCTCCTGGGTACGTGCCTTCATCTCTTGCTCGAGTGCCTGCGCCGCGTATTGGCGCTCGGCGGCCTTGGCCTGTCCGATACGGCGATCGGCTTCTGCCTGACTGATCTGCAAATCGGCGCCCACGTTGCGTCCGACGTCCACATCGGCGATATCGATCGAGACGATCTCGAACGCCGTTCCTGCGTCGAGCCCCTTGACGAGCACGGCCTTGGAGATGCGATCGGGATACTCCAGCACTTCCTTGTACGACTGCGCTGCGCCGACCGCGGAAACGACGCCCTCGCCTACGCGCGCCACGACCGTCTGCTCCCCGGCGCCGCCGACGTAGCGCTCCAAGTTGGTGCGCACGGTAATGCGCGCCTTGACGTTGAGCTGGATACCGTCCTGGGCCACGCCTTGGAACGTTGGCGTCTCGATGACTTTCGGATTGACGAAGGTTTGCACTGCCTCGGGCACGTCACGCCCGGCGAGATCGATGGCGGCCGCGCGCGGCCACTCTAGCGGTATGCCGGCGCGCTGTGCCGCGATCATCCCCAACGTCACCTTGTCGACGTTGCCGCCGGCCAAGAAGTGCGACTGCAGCTGATCGACGTCCACCGAGAGCCCCGCCTTGCTGGCGCGCACGAGGTTAGCGACGATGACGCCGGGCGGGATGCGGATCAGGCGCATGCGCACGAGAGCGATGATCGAGAGCGGAACGCCCGCCGCAATCGTCGAGAGCCAGAGCCCGAACGGAAAGTAGTACAGGAAGATAATGACGCCCAACAAGATGAGCATCAGCAAGAGCGCGCTGCCGAATCCGACGATCATAAGATCCCTTCTTTATTCGCGAGCGACGAATATCCGCCCGCCTTCCACGCGCTGTACGTGAATCGGCGAGCCTGCGGGCACGTAGTCACCCTCAGTCAAGACGTCCAGGCGATGCCCGTTGAGGTCCGCGACGCCGCTGGGGCGCAAGTCCGAGAGCGCGACGCCATGCGCGCCGTCGTAGCCCCGGTAGTCGGCGCTGGCGATATACTCCGGCCCTTGCGCACCCGAGAAGACGATGCGGCGGAAGAACGCGTTCTGCGGGAAGATCCGCGTTGCCAGCACGTAGAGGATCGCCGTGGCCACGATGGCCATCGAGAGCGCCTGGATCGCCACGCCGACAAACGCGATCCCAAAGGCCAAGATCACCGCCGCGGCAAGCATCAGCATGCCCAGGATGCCGAAGAGCCCGTGACCGGGGAAGACGTGCAACTCCGCCAGCAGCGCCAGGATGCCCAGCACCGCCAGCACCACGACCACCTCGTTCGAGAATCCGGCCAGCACGTGAGACCCGAAGAAAAGCCCCAGTGAGACGACGCCGATGAAGCCGGCGATGCCGTGCAGCGTCTGCATCTCGATCAGCAGTCCCAGAAAGCCGATGGTCAGCAGCATGCCGCTGATCACGGGATCGGTCGCAAAACGCGCTAACTGCTCGCCAAGCGTATAGCGCGCGGTACGCACCGTACGCCCGCCCAGATGCTCCGCCTCCAGAACTTGCTCGAACGTCGCGGCCGTCTCGTTGGCGATGCCCAGCTTCACCGCTTCGCCGGCGGTGAGCGTCAGGATCTGCCCCTTCGCGTCGTACGGCGGATAGGGACTCTGCTTGTCCACCATCGCGGCGGCGATCTTCGGATCGCGCCCGTTCCGCGAGGCCGTGGCCTCGAATTCCGCACGAAGCGCGGAGATGGTCTTCTCGGTGGCGGGAATCGGCTCGGCGGCACCGATGCTGCCGCCTGGGGCAATCGCGATGCGCGGCGCCGCCAGAGTCACTAGCGCCCCCGCACTCCACGCACGCTCGGAGACAAAGGCGATAACGGGAACATGGGCGGCAAAGAGGCTGTCACGGATCTGGGTCGCGGCGTCGACCAGGCCGCCCGGCGTATTCACGTCGAGGACGATGGCCTTGGCGCCGGAGGTATCGGCATCGGCCACGGCCTTTTGCACCAGGTGGGCCATGCCTTGGTCGATGGTGCCGTGAATCGGGATCAATACCACTTCGCCCGGCTCGGCAGCCCGCGCCGCGGCGGAGACGACGAAGCCGGCGGAGGCGAGACCCAGCGCCACCATCACGCTAAACCAGAGCCGCAGGACGTTGCCCATGCCCCCTCCTTGCGGATTTCTACCCGGGGGGCGCTGGAAAGTTGCGCTGCCCGAGCGGGCAGCACTCACGCTACTTGGCGATCTCGGCGGCGACGATCTCCGAAACCGTCTTACCGTCGGCGATACCTTTGACCTTGGCCATCACGATGCGCATGGCCATGCCGCGATCCAAGGGACGGGGAAGGCCTGCGAGCGACTCACGCACGACGGCTTCGACTTCCTCGCGGCTGAGCTGACGCGGTAGGAACGCCTGCAGGATCTCGCGCTCGCGCGACTCCTTCGCCGCCGACTCCGTGCGTCCGGCGCGCTCGTACTCGGTGATGGCGTCGTTGCGCTGCTTGACCTGCTTGTGAACGACCTCCAACTGCTCTTCGTCGGAGAGATCGCGGCCCGCTTCGATGCGGCGATAGTTCAAGGCACTGCGCAGCATACGCAACGTATCGACACGGACCTGATCGCGGGCCTTCATGGCCTCTTTCAGATCCGCGCCGATCTTGCTCTCGATCATCGAGACACCTTAGGAGCGGCGTTTGCGCGCAGCGGCGGACTTCTTCTTGGCGCGCACGCTGGGCTTCTCGTAGTGCTCGTGCTTACGGGCCTCGGCGAGAATCCCCGCCTTCTGCGTCGCCTTCTTGAAGCGGCGGAGGGCGGACTCGATGGACTCGCCTGGAGCGACTCGGATTTCCATAGAACTTCAACCCCCCTCTCATGCCGGCCGCGGACGGCCGAGGTCTTGCCGGCTCTTGGCCGGCAGCCAAACAGCCCTCATACTATACCAACATCGCTACGCGCGTCAATGCGCGATCCCGCAGCGAGACGGCAAGGAGCAGTACCGGTCGTGCGGTAAGAGGGCTATCTATGACTGCAACGAGCTGGATCGGGCACTCGCGGCGCCGCATCGAAGGCAGCGAGAAAGTACGCGGGCGGACACGCTTCGTCGGCGACATGCGTCTCCCCGGCATGCTCTATGCCCGCCCTCTCCTTAGTCCCTATGCCCACGCGCGCATCGAGCGCATCGATGCCGCCGCCGCCAAGCGCCTTCCAGGCGTCGTGGCCGTCTTCACCGATGAGGAGTTGGGCGTTCGCCGCCTGCTCGCGCATGGCGAGGCCAACTACGTCGGCGAGCCCGTCGCGCTGGTGGTCGCGGGGGACGAAGCCACCTGCCATGACGCCGCCGAGCTCGTTGAGATCGCGTATCGCGAGCTGCCTGCCGTCATCGATCCGCTGGCGGCACTCGCCGCCGGCGCCCCCGTCGTTGGCGATCCCACGCTGCATCAAAGCGACGATGCTGGAGCCCACGGCGCCGCTGCCGGCCCCGCCGACGACGACGAGCCTCGTCCCGCCAACATGCCGCAGCGCATGCGCTTCCGGCGTGGCGACGTCGCGAGTGCCTGGAATGCCGCCGACGCCGTAGTGTCGGGAGACTTCTCGATCGCACGCGTTCACCAAGGCTACCTGGAGCCGCAAGGCTGCATCGCGGAGCCGGGCGACGACGGCAGCGTGACGATCTACGCCTCCACCCAAGGGCAGTTCTTCCTTCGCGCCGAGACGGCCAAGACGCTGGGCATCGCTGAGAGTTCCGTGCGCGTGGTCCCCATGCCGGTGGGCGGCGGCTTCGGCGGCAAGATCTTCCTGCTCGAGCCGCTCGCAGCACAGGCATCGCGGATCCTGGGCCGGCCCGTACGCCTCTGCCTCGACCGCAGCCACGACTTTCTCTTCTCTCAGCCGGCTCCGGCGGCGCGCATCGCGATAACCCTCGGGGCGACGCGCAACGGAACGCTCGTCGGCCTCGACGCCGACATCCTCTTCGACGGCGGCGCCGCCACCGGCTCGCCCGTAGGTATCGGCGCGATCTTGCTCGGCAGCACCTACCGCACGCCGCACCTGCGCATCGTAGCCGCCGAAGTCCTCACGCACAAGACGCCCAACAGCGCCTACCGCGCCCCCGGTGCACCACAAGCCTACTTCGCTCTCGAGTCGGCGATGGATATGCTGGCGCGCAAGCTCGAACTCGATCCGTTGGAGTTTCGCTTGCGCAACGCAGCCGTCGCAGGCGACGAGCGCGCCGACGGCCGCAGGTGGCAGCGCCTAGGTCTGGTCGAGACGCTGGAGCGGGCTCGCACGTGCGAGCTGTGGCGCGACCGCGCAGGCACGCGCAGGCGCGACGAAGGCTACGGTCTGGCCGTGGGCGGATGGCCCGGCGGGATCGAGCCGGCGGCCGCCGGTTGCCGGATCGACGGCGACGGCACGCTCACGATCCACGTCGGCTCGGTGGACTTGACGGGCACGAATACCAGCTTCGCAGCCATCGCAGCCGAGACGTTCGGCATCGATCCCGCGAAGATTCGCATCGTCACCGGCGACACCGATCATGCCCCGTACTCCGGCATGACGGGCGGCAGCAAGATCACCTACACCGTCGGACGCGCCGTCTCCGAGGCCGCTGCCGACGCGCGCAGCCAGCTGCTGGCGCTCGCCTCCGACCGTCTCGAGGCCAACGTCGAGGATCTGGTGATCGAGGACGGACGCGTCTTCGTGCGCGGCAATCCCGCGTCGGGCGCGGCGATCGGCGAGCTCGCGCAGATGGCCATGGCCTTCGGCAGCCCCCATCCGCCACTCCACGGGCACGCCCGCATCGCCAACCCCGAGTCTTCGCCGGGCTTCGCCGTGCACGTCGCGCGCATTCACGTCGACCGCGCCACCGGTGCCGTGCGCCCGCTTGACTACCTCGCCGTCCAAGACGTCGGCAAAGCGATCAACCCCGCTGAAGTCGAGGCGCAGATCCACGGCGGTCTCACGCAGGGGCTCGGCCGCGCGCTCAACGAGGAGCTCATCCACGACGAACGTGGGCAGCTTCACGGCGGATCGTTCATGGGCTACGCGATCCCGCGCAGCGACGATCTTCCGCACCTGCACGTCGCCCTGGTGGAGGTTCCCTCCACGTATGGTCCGTACGGCGCCAAGGGCGTCGGCGAGCCGCCTGCCATCCCCGGCGCCGCGGCTTTCGCCAACGCCGTCGAGGACGCGACAGGCGTGCGCATCATGGAGGTGCCGCTGACGGCGCCGCGCGTGCTGGCGGCGCTGCGCCAGAGGTAGCGCCGGCTCCAGCCCCTTCTTCGATCGTTCGTGGTGCCTTCCACGGCTGCGCCCACCATGGGAGCAGCTGCGAAGGCGGAGCGCGCTCCGAGCTCTTCCCAGATTCTTCGCCTCGCTCATCGCTCGCCTCGTCTACCATGAACTCGACCATGCAACCGCAAACGGCCGCACCGGCAATCTTCCACGTGCACGGCGTCTCGAAGATCTACCGCATGGGCGAGGTCGACGTCCGCGCCCTGGACGGCGTTGACCTCGATCTCTACGCGGGAGAGTTCGCCGTACTGCTCGGTCCCTCGGGAAGCGGGAAGTCGACCCTCCTCAACATCATCGGCGGCCTCGACGCTCCCACCAGCGGCAACGTCTTCTTCGGCGATTGGGAGCTGACGGCCGCCAACGACGCGACGCTCACCCGCTTTCGCCGCAAAGCGCTGGGCTTCGTCTTTCAGTTCTACAGCCTGATTCCCAGCCTCACGGCACGCGAGAACGTCGCGCTCGTGACCGAGCTCGTGGACAATCCGATGACGCCCGAGGACGCGCTGGCTTTGGTCGGTTTGCACGATCGCCTCGATCACTTTCCCTCCCAACTCTCTGGGGGCGAGCAGCAACGCGTAGCCATCGCGCGCGCCGTTGCCAAGCGTCCCTCGGTGCTGCTGTGCGACGAGCCCACGGGGGCGCTCGACTCGCGCACCGGAAGACTCGTCCTCGAGACGCTGGTGCACGTCTGCGTTGACCTCTCGACGACCACCGTAGTCATTACCCACAACGCCGTTATCGCCGACGTTGCCGACCGCGTCATCACCATGCACAACGGGCGCATCAGCGGGATGCGCCGCAACGCGATCAAGAAATCGCCTGCAGATTTGGAGTGGTAGGTGCGCACGCTCGACCACAAGCTGCTGCGTGATATCGGTTCCTCTCGTGGACAGATCGTCGCGATCGCTCTGATGGTGGCCTGCGGCGTCGCCCTCTTCGTGGCCATGCTGACCACCTATCAATCGCTCGAACGCTCGCAGCGCGCCTACTACGACGCCGCGCGCTTCGCGGAAGTGTTCGCCCACGCCACGCGCGCTCCGCGCTCTCTAGGTCCGCGCATCGCGGCTATCCCCGGCATCGACGCGCTCCAGATGCGGGTGGTCGCGGACGTTTCGCTCGATGTACCGGGCCGCGACGAGCCCGCCACCGGCCGCTTGGTCTCCATTCCGGAGCGAAGCCGCCCGCCGCTCAACGATCTCTTCGTGCGCGAGGGGCGTTACCTCCAGCCTGCGGATCGTACTCAGGTGCTCGTCAGCGAGGCCTTTGCCGATGCCAACGGCTTACGCGTCGGATCGACCATCGGCGCCGTGATCAACGGCCGCCGGCAACGCCTCCACGTCGTAGGAATCGCGCTCTCTCCCGAATACGTCTACGCGATCCGCGGCGTCGCGGACATTTGGCCCGATAGCGCGCGCTTCGGGATCATCTGGATGGGGGAGCAGGCCCTCTCCGCGGCGTTCGATATGAAGGGCGCCTTCAACGATCTCGCCGTCACCCTGACGCCGGGCATCGACACGCAGACGGTCATCGAACGAATCGACGCCCTGCTGGCTCGCTACGGCGGACTCGGGGCCTACGACCGCACCGATCAACCATCGCACCGTTATCTCTCCAGCGAGCTGTCGGAGCTTCGCGTGAGCGTGGTGATGGTACCGGCAATCTTTCTCGGGATTGCCGTCTTCCTGCTGCACCTGCTGCTCTCACGTCAGGTCGGTACACAGCGCGCGCAGATCGCCGTGCTCAAAGCATTCGGCTACGCCAACGCAGTCATTGGCCTCCACTACGTCTTGTTCGGCCTCCTCATCGTCGCCATCGGCGCAGTTCTCGGGATCGGTGCGGGTCTCTGGTCCGGCTGGAAACTGACGCACTACTACGCTGTCTTCTTTCATTTCCCGATCCTACGCTACCACGCCGGGATCGAGCTGCTCGCGGCAACGGTCATGCTCGTGATCCTTGCCGGCGTCGCCGGCTCGCTCTCCGGCGTCCGCGCCGCCGTCATGCTGCCCCCCGCTGAGGCGATGCGCCCGCAGCCGCCGGCGCGCTTCCGTCCCTCTATCATCGAGCGCATCGGCTTCCGGCGCGTGCTCTCCGTTCCCACGCGCGTCGTCGTGCGCAACTTGGAACGTGCACCTCTCAAAGCGCTGCTCTCCTGCACCGGCCTCGCCCTGGGCGTCGCGACGCTGGTCGTAGGCCGCTCCACCTATGACGCGCTCGATCTGATGCTCACCCATCAGTTCTACGCCGCCGAACGGGAAGACGCCGTGGTCGCCTTCGATCGCACACTGCCGCTGCGCGCACGCTGGGAGCTTGGGCGACTCCCAGGCATCATCCGCGTGGAACCGTTCCGAGCGGTGGCCGTCCGCCTGCGCTCCGGCCATCACAGTCGCCGCGTCGTGCTGATCGGTTTGGAAGACGACGCCAGCCTGCGGCGCATCGTCGATCTACGCGGCAGGGTTTCACGACCGCCCCGGAACGGTCTCCTGTTGACCGGGAAGCTCGCGCAGGTGCTGGGCGTCACGCCGGGAGATCGAATCACTCTGGAGGTCCTGGAGGCGGCCAAGCCTACGATGGCCGCCCGAGTGGTCGCAACCGTCGACGAGCCCATCGGCACCACCGCGTACATGGAATTAGGAGCGCTCGATCGCCTGCTGCGCGAAGGCCCGACCATCTCGGGAGCATACGTGGCCGCCGACGCCCGAGATCGCAACGTGCTCAACGCCGCGCTCAAACGGCTGCCCGCCGTGGCCCACGTGGCGTTTCGCGAGCAGACCATCGAGAATTTCCGCTCCACGATCGCCGAGGTTCTGGCGATCTCGACGACGCTGCTGATCACCTTCGCCTCCGTCATCGCCTTCGGCATCGTCTACAACACGGCGCGCATCGCTTTGGCGGAACGTGGACGCGAGCTTGCCGTGATGCGCATCTTGGGTTTCACGCGCGGCGAGATCACACTGGTCCTCCTGGGCGAGCAGGCGGTGCTGACGGGAGCCGCCATACCTGCCGGCTTGGCTCTGGGCTACGCAATCTCTCTCTCCCTCTCGGTTGCCTATAGCTCCGAGCTCTACCGCATCCCAGCAACCGTCAGCCGCGCCACCGGCGCCTTCGCCCTGCTGGTGATCGCCGGCGCCGCCTTCGTCTCGGCATTCCTCGTGCGCCGCCAGCTCGATTCGCTCGATCTCGTGGCAGCGCTCAAGATCGGAGAGTGAGGCGCAGCATGCAGCCGATGGCTCGTCGAACGATCCTCGCCGCGGTGTTGCTGGCAATCGTCGTCATGGCCGTGCTCGCGCTTCCCCCTCGCCCCGTTGCCGTCGAGACGGCCCGCGTCGATCGCGGAATGCTCCAAGTCACCGTTGGCGCCGAGGGACGCACGCGCGTGCGCGAACGCTACGTAGTCTCCGCCCCCGTCGGTGGCCATCTCCAGCGCATCGCTCTGCGGGAGGGTGATCGCGTCGAACGCGGAGCGACCGTGGCGCGTATCGATCCGTTGGCCCACACCTCCGCGGTTTCCGAGGCGCTGGCGCAACTCGACGAGTGGCGTGCCCAACGCGCCGGCGTCGCCACCATGCGCGTCAAACCCGAGACAATGGAGCAAGCACAGCGTCGCATCGACGCAGCTCTCGTCGCCACACGGCGCGCGGACGTCGAGGTGCAGCGCGCACGCGCCGCGCGCGATCAGGCACGCCGCGATGTCGAGCGCTATCGCCGTCTCGCGGCTGAGGGCGCGGTGCCGCGGCGCGAGCTCGAGCAAATCCAACTGCGCGCGGAGACCAGCGCCAACGAGTACGAAGCGGCAGCGCTCCAAACGCAAATCAGTGCCTCGGAGCTGGCGATCGCCCGGGCCTCGCTCCGCGAGCTGCAGGCCAAGAACCGGGACCCCGACTACCTCGAGCGCGTCTACGACGCGCGCACCGCCGCCATCGAGGCGGAGCTCAGCCACCTGCGTGCCGAAGCCGCCCGTACCGAAGTTCACGCACCGGCGTCCGGCGTCGTCCTGCGCGTGGTCCAGCAGAGCGCGCAGTACGTCGCCGCCGGCACGCCGCTGCTCGAATTGGGAGACCCGAGGTATCTCGAGTTGGTGATCGACGTCCTCTCGCAAGATGCCGCGCAGATCGCAGCGGGCGACCCCATCCGGATCGACGCGGGCGCGGCAGGCTCCGCGATCCCGGGGCGAGTGCGGCGCATCGAGCCATCGGCCGCCACCAAGGTTTCCGCACTCGGCGTCGAGGAGCAGCGCGTGAACGTCATCGGCGACTTCGCCGCGCGGCCGTCAGGCATCGGCGACGCCTATCGCGTCGAAGCGAGCATTGTCGTCTGGCAGAAGAGCGATGCCATGCGCGTCCCGAACGGCGGACTCTTTCGCTGCGGCGACGCTTGGTGCGCCTTCATCGTAGAGAACGCATGGGCCCGCCGCAGAACGGTTACGATCGGACAGCGCAACGACGAGTTCGCCGAGGTACGAGGCGGCTTGCAGGTGGGCGAGCGCGTGATCCTCCACCCCGCCGACCGCATCGGCGACGGGGCACGGATCGACGTGCGCAGGTGAAGCTCGCTAGCTCTCCATCACCAGCGTCTTGCCCATCGTCCGCGCGGCCTCGCCGGCGTAGAATCCGTAGCGGCCTTTGATGTGCTCCCAGCCTGCCTTGGGATGCTCGTAGACCCAGGCCACATGCGCCGTCCGCGTGCCGTCCGCGGCGACGGCATCCACGTACGAGCACGTCCCTTTGTAGGGGCAGGTGTACTCGTGCGCCGTCATCTCCAAGTGCGCCGCGTTCACCGCCTCGGGGGCGACGTACCAGTTGCCCTCGACTTTCTGCACCTGGCCATCGACCGCGTCTGCTAGAACTTCGTTCGTCGCCGCATTACGGATCTGAACCCTCATGTTGGCCCCCTCGTGCTAGATCGTGAGAACGATCTTTCCGGTCACCCGTCCCGTTTTGCTGCGCTCCAAGGCTAGC
>SCQY01000216.1 GCA_004298665.1 bacterium
ATCGGCGATCCCAGCAAGGCCAAGGCCAAACTGGGCTGGCAGCCGGAGACCACCTTCGAACAGCTGGTGGAGCGCATGGTGCGTGCCGATCTGGAGCGCCTCTCGCGCACCGTTGCGGTGTAGCCGGCCGATGCGCGCACTGATCACGGGGGCCGGCGGCTTCGTGGGCCGCTACCTTGTCGAGGCGCTCGCCGCGCGGGGCGCGAGCGTGACTGCCACGGGCGACCACGATGCACCGGCCTGGTGCGCGGAGCACGGCGTAACGTGGCATGCGCTCGACGTGCGCGATGCCGATGCCGTGGAGCGCGTGGCAGGCGATGCCGCGCCCGAAGTGATCTTCCATTTGGCCGCGCAGTCGTTCGTCCCCGAATCGCTGGCCCATCCGCGCGAGACGTTCGACGCCAACGCGCTGGGGACGCTGGCGCTCTTCCAGGGCCTGCAGCGCCTGCGCGCGCGGGATCTCGATCCCGTGGTTCTGGTGACCTCGAGCGCCGAAGTCTACGGCGCCATTCCCCAGTACGACGGTCCGTTGGAGGAGAGCCGCTGTACCAATCCGCGCAATCCTTATGCGGCCAGCAAAGTAGCGCAGGAGGCCATCGCGCAGGCGGCCTTCCACGCATGGGGGATCCGCAGCGTGATCGCGCGTGCTTTCAACCACACCGGTCCCGGCCAGAGCCGGCGCTTCGTTGTGCCGTCGTTTGCCCATCGCATCGCCGAGATCGTGGCCGGCGGTGATCCCACGCTCTGGGTAGGCAACATCGAGAGCATGCGCGATTTCACCGACGTGCGCGACGTGGTGCGCGCCTACGTGCTGCTGGCGGAGCGCGGCGTGGCGGGCGAGACCTACAACGTCTGCAGCGGCTATGCGTATCCCGTCAAGGACCTGCTGCGCGACTTGATCCTGCTTTCGCACGCCGCTCTCTATGTGAAAGAAGATCGCGAGCGTTTGCGTCCCAGTGACTCCCCGGTGCTGGTTGGCTCCAACGCCAAGCTGCGCGCCGCCACGGGTTGGGCGCCGGAGATTCGCATCGAGCGCACGCTGGAGGACGTCTATGCCTTCGAGCGCGCGGCGCTGGTGCGGGTATGAAGGTCGCCTACGTCGAGATGGTGGGCGGCGCCGCCGGCAACATGCTAGCCGGCGCCTTCGTCGACCTCGGCGTTCCGTTGGAGGCGCTGGAGGCGCAGCTGCGCACCATTCCCGTGGACGGCTGGCGCATCGAGACCTCTCGCGTGGTCAAGCGCGGCATCGCCGCGACCTACCTCGACGTGATCGTCCCCGGCGAAGATCTTCCAGCCGAACATCACGAGCACGAGCATCAACACGAGCACGGCCACGACCACGACCACGATCACGATCACGATCACGGAAACGATCACCACCACCACGAGGGGCGCCCAACGCGCCACTTGGCCGATATCTTGGAGATCGTGGAGCGCTCGGGACTCTCGCAGCGCGTCAAGCGCCAGGCCGGCGCCGTCTACCGTCGGCTGGCGGAAGCCGAGGCGCGCGTCCACGGCGCCACCGTTGATGCCATCCACTTCCACGAAGTGGGGCAGATCGACGCCATCGTCGACGTTGCGCTGACTTGTCTGGCGCTCGAGCACCTGAACGTCGAGCATCTCTACTGCTCCGATGTACCGATAGGCAACGGCGAGATCGCCATGGCCCACGGCCGCTATCCCAACCCCCCTCCCGCCACGCTCGATCTGCTGCGCGGCGTGCCCCTGCGCCCCGTCGACGTGCGTGGCGAATTGGTGACGACCACGGCCGCGGCGATCTTGGGCACGCTGGCAAAGCAGCCCGGCACACGTCCTGCCATGCGTGTCGAAGCGATCGGCTACGGCGCCGGCCGCAGCGACTTCGCTATCCCGAACGTCACGCGCATCACGGTGGGCGAACCGCTTGAGGACGACGCCGCCGGCGGCCTGGAGCACGACGAGGTGGTGGTGCTGGAGGCCAACGTCGATGATATGGACCCGCGCTGGTTCGAAGGCGCCTTCGAGGCGGCGCTCGGGGCGGGCGCCAACGACGTCTGGCTGACGCCCGTGCACATGAAGAAGTCGCGCCCGGCGATCGTCGTTGGCGCGATCTGCCAGCCGCAGCACGCCGCCGCCGTAGCGCGCGCGCTGCTGGAGCATACCACCACGCTTGGCGTACGAATGTCCAGGCAAGAGCGGATGATTCTCCCGCGGCGCGTCGAGGCGCTCCAGACACCTCACGGAAGCGTGCGGATCAAGCTCAGCCGCCTCCCGGGCGGACGGGAACGGCGCACCGTCGAATACGATGACGTGCGCGCTCTCGCCGCGGCGCGCGGCGTTCCGATTGAAGTTGTCGTGCGCGAGATCGAAGCACACTTGGAGGGATGGTCGTGATCGAAGTCGAGGAGTCGCTGGACGTCAAGGAGCAGCGCCTGCGCGCGATCCTGCGCGAATTGGGCTCGTGCATCATCGCTTTCAGCGGCGGCGTCGACTCGGCGTTGCTGTTGAAGGTGGCCGCCGAGGAGCTGGGGGAGCGCGCCATCGGCGTCACGGGCCGATCCGATGCGCTGGCGCAGCGCGAGCTGGAAGGCGTCGTCGAGTTTGTTAGACTCATCGGTGCCCGTCACGAGCTGCTCGAGACGCGCGAAATGGAAGACGAGAACTACCTCTCCAATCCCATCAACCGCTGCTACTTCTGTAAAACCGAGCTCTTCACGCAGTTGGAGCGCATCCAGAAGCAGTATGACGTAGCCGCCATCTGTGACGGCTACAACGCGGACGACGGCGGAGACTTCCGCCCCGGACGCAAGGCCGCCGGCGAGCACGAGGTGCGCAGCCCGCTGGCCGAGGCCAACTTCCACAAGGCCGACATCCGCGCGCTGGCTCACAAGTTGAATCTGCCGGTGTGGGACAAGCCCGCACTGGCCTGCCTCTCCTCGCGCGTGCCGTACGGCACGGCGATCACGCCGGAGATTCTGGCGCAGATCGACGCCACCGAAAGGGCGGTGTTGGCCGAAGGCATCACGCAGGTGCGCGTGCGCCACCACAAGGAGGTTGCGCGCATCGAGATCCCGCCCGCCGAGTTCGCCAAGATCTTGGAGCCCGGCGTGCGCGATCGCATCACGGCGGGGGCCCGCAAGGCCGGCTATCGCTTCGTGGCGCTCGACCTTCTGGGATATCGCAGCGGATCGATGCACGAGGGCCTCGACCAGGCAAAGGCCAAAGCCGCTTCCCCGGCGTAGCAAGGGCGCCGTGTCGGCATTGGTCTTCAAGAACCGCGGCGCCATTCTCGCGCTCGGGGCGTTGTTGCTCGTGATCTTCGGTCGCCCCGCGCTTAGCAGGGCGCTCTGCGCAGGCATCGTGCTTGCCGTGCTGGGTGAACTGGTGCGTGTCTGGGCCGTGGGCTACTCCGGCGTGACCACGCGCGCCGATCACGTGACGGCCCCGGCGCTGGTGACGGCCGGCCCGTACGGCTACGTGCGCAATCCGCTCTACGTGGGCAATTTCATCACGGCGGCGGGCTTCACGCTGGCCTTTGTCTCCGGTATGGCCGCGGGCCCCGCCGTGATACTGGCGGCGATCGTGCTAGGGCTGATGGTGGTCACCTACGCCGTCATCATCCCGTACGAAGAAGCGTTTCTCGCCCGCACGTTCGGAGAACCGTTCGCCGCGTACGTGCGCGCCGTGCCGCGCGTCTTCCCGCGCTCGCCGAAGTCGCCGGGGCAGGGCGTCTATCGCGCCGAGGTCATCTGGCGCGCCGAGACGCGCACCTTCATCACCTTCGCCGTGGTCTTGGCGCTCTTGGCCGTTCGGCTGTGGGTCCAGCGCTGATCGGGCGAACCCATTGCGCGCGATGCCTGAACGTGGGTATACTGCTCGATGCGGAACCTCGAGTGGTTCGTCGTTGCAGTAAGGCCGAAGTCTGAGGCCGCATGAGGCGGCGTCATCCGGCAACGTTCCGGGTGATCCAACTCAGGCGCTGGATTCCCGCCCCCGCGGGCGGGTTGGAGAAGGCGGGTACCCGCCGGAAAAGAAGGGGACGGAGCCGCGATGACGGCTCCCGAGCCGACGCCAGAATCGGGTCGGAACCCGGCGAGAACATGTCGCCGGAAGAGGGTGCCAAAGGCGCCCGAAAGACGGTCGCGGTGAGGGTCAACCCCGAGCTGCGGCGTACGCCGACTGGGGACTAGTGGGCAACTAGCGCCCGGCAAACCTCGCAACGACTCGAGATTACTCGAGGTTTCGCATTGCCCTGACTCCAGGTGCCGGTCCCGGCGCGGGCGAAGTCGGGCTGGTCTACCCCAACGATGTAAGAGAATCGGGAAACAGCATGGCTAAGACGGTGATCCTTTCGGCTGCCCGGACACCCTTCGGGCGCCTTGGCGGAGCGCTCTCCTCGCTTTCCGCCACCACGCTCGGCGCCGAGGCGGTCCGCGCCGCGATCGAGCGATCGGGAGTCAACCCCGGCGACGTCGATCACGTTCTCATGGGCGAGGTCCTGCAAGCCGGCGTGGGCCAGGCCCCCGCGCGTCAGGTCTCGTTTAAGGCGGGTCTGGCCAAGACGGTGACCAGCGAAGTGGTCAACAAGGTCTGCGCTTCGGGCCTGGTGGCCCTGGCCTACGCGAAGCTGGCCATCGAGGCCGGCCAGAAGGACGTCGTAGTTGCCGGCGGCATGGAGTCGATGAGCAACGCGCCCTACCTGCTGGAGAAGGCGCGCTTCGGCTACCGCTACGGCGACGGCCAGTTGATCGACGCGATGGTGCGCGACGGCCTCTGGGACTTCTTCTTTAACGTCACGATGGCCAGTCAAGGTGCGCAGGTGGCCGAGGAGCTGAAGCTCTCGCGCCAGGAGCAGGATGCTTGGGCGTTGCGCAGCCATCAACGCGCCTCCGCTGCCACCAAGTCCGGCGCCTTCGCCAAGGAGATCGTGGCGCTGAGAGTCGGCCAGAAGGCCGCTGCCGGGAAGCTGGTCGTGGACCGGCTGCCCGTCTCGGCTAAACCGCGCATCCCCGTGCACGCGGGCGCGGGCGGCTCCGGCGGCGTCTGGGACCACGTGGCTCCGGAGAGCATGGTGGCCAACCCCGCGATCTACTCGCCCTACGTGACCGGTGAGGTGCCCTTCACGCTCGTCGAGAGCGACGAGGCGATCCGCCACGACGCCAGCCTCGAGGCGATGGCGAAGCTCAAGCCGCTGGACAAGGGCGGCACGATCACCGCGGGCAACGCTCCCGGCGTGAACGACGGCGCCGCGGCGCTGGTGCTTGCCAGTGACGAGTGGGCGAAGGCCCACGGCTGCGAGCCGCTGGCCGAGATTCTCGGCCACGCCGATGCCGCATGGGATCCGCCGTACCTGGCCCTGACTCCGGCGATGGCCTCCACCCGCCTGCTCGAGAAGCTGGGCATGAAGGCGTCGCAAGTCGACCTCTGGGAGATCAACGAGGCCTTCGCCTCGGTGACGCTCAGCTCGCTGCGCAGCTTGGGGCTCGACGATGCGAAGGTAAACGCGCAGGGCGGTGCGGTGGCGCTCGGCCACCCGATCGGCGCCTCCGGTGCGCGTTTGGTGACGACGCTCGTGCACCAGCTGCGTGCGCGCGGCGGCGGCGTGGGTATCGCGGCCATCTGCTCGGGCTCTGCGCAGGGTGACGCCATTGCGGTACGCGTGGGATAACGCTTCGTCGTAGCACACCAGCGGATCGCCGGGGCCTTATCGGGGCCCCGGCGTCTGCCTGGAGACAGGCGAGCAGAGCAGCATGAACAGCGTCATCGAGACTCCCTCGAACATCGGCTTCCAGTTCAGCGATGAGCAGGTGGCTGTGGCGCATTTGGTGCGCGAGTTCGCGCAGCGCGAGATCATGCCGCATGTCGCGCGCTGGGACAAGGAGCACATCTTTCCACGGGAGCTTTACGGCAAGCTCGCCGATGCCGGGATCCTCGGCATGACGATCCCCGAGGAGTACGGCGGCGGCGGCTCCGACACGATCACCTACGCCCTGGTGGTCGAGGAGTTGGCCAAAGCGGATGCCGGCACGGCTGCAACCTTCAGCGTCCACGCGATGGTGGCCGCTGCGATCAACGTGATGGGTACGCCCGAACAGCGGAAGCGTTACCTTCCCAAGCTCGCCTCCGGCGAGATGCTCGCCGCTTTCGCGCTGACCGAGCCTGAGAGCGGCAGCGACGCCGCCTCCCTGCGCACGCGCGCCGAGCGCAAAGGCGATGACTACGCGATCAACGGACGCAAGCAGTGGTGCACCAACGCGGGCTACTCAGGCGTCGTCATGGTGATGGCACGCACGGGGGGCCGGGGTGCCGACGGCATCAGCTCCTTTCTCGTAGAGAACAGCGCGCCTGGTCTGGTGGTGGAGAAGGTCACGGAGAAGATGGGGATCCACAGCTCCAACACCGTCGATCTCGCCTTCGATAACGTCGTCGTGCCGGCCGGCGCACTGCTGGGCTTGGAAGGGCGCGGCTTCCGCCAAGCTCTGCAGACGCTCAACGCTGGGCGCATCGGCATCGCAGCACAGGCTTGCGGCATCCTTGCCGCCTGCCTGCGCGAGTCGATCGCTTTCGCCAGAGAGCGCCATACGTTCGGTAAGCCGATCGGCGCCTATCAAGGCATCTCGTTCAAGATCGCGCGCATGCAAGTCGATCTCGACGCCGCGCGCCTCTTGATGTATCGCGCCGCATGGCTGAAAGACCAAGGGCGCGACTTCGCCGTGGCTGCTTCGGAGGCGAAGCTCTTCGCTTCGGAGGCGGCCCGCCGCCAGAGTGCGGAGGCCGTGCAGATCCACGGCGGCTACGGCTATACTACGGAGTTCCCCGTCGAGCGCTACTATCGGGACGCGAAGATCACGGAGATCTACGAAGGCACCTCCGAGATTCACCAGATCATCGTCGCCAGATCGCTGCTCGGCAAGTTGGACTGACACCACGGCACCAAGACTGTAGGAGATCGAGAGATACCGCCATGAATCTCATGGAGTACCAGGGTAAAGAACTGTTTCGCCGTTGCGGCATACCCGTTCCACGCTCGCAGCATTGCAAGACGCCCGACGACGTCGCGGCGTTTATCGAGAAGAATCCCGGCAAGTGGGTCGTCAAGGCGCAAGTCCTAATGGGCGGCCGCGGCAAGGCCGGTAAGATCAAGTTCGCCACGAGCGCGGAAGAGGGGCGCACGGTCGCCCGTGAGATCATGGCAACGCCGATGCCGCCCAACCGCCAGAATCCTAAGGGCGAGCCGGTAAACTCGCTGCTCGTGGAAGAGACGGTCGAGATCGACAAGGAGGCGTACTGTGCGATCACCGTCGACCGCGCCTCAAAGAAACCGTCGGTCATCGTGACGCGCTTCGGCGGCATGGACGTGGAGGAAGTCCACGAGAAGCATCCGGAGTCGTTCACGTATCATTTCGTCGACACGGCCATCGGGTATTGGCCGTTCATCGGCCGCGGGCTGGCCTTCGGCGCGGAGTTGAGCGCGGGTTACCGCAAACAGTTCCCCGCGATCGTTGCCGGCATGTACGATCTCTTCTTTCGCTATGGCGCGAAGCTCGTCGAGATCAACCCGCTCGTCCTGACGAAGGACGGGCGCGTGATCGCTGCCGACGCCAAGATCGAGCTCGACGACGACGCGCTCTTCCGCCAGCCGGAGCTCAAGGAGTGGCAGGCCGTTCTGCCGCTGGACGAGGACGAGAAGCTCGCCGCCGAGGCAGGCTTGGGCATCCGCAACTTCCGCCGTTTCGGCGGCACGGTCGGTACGCTGGCCAATGGTGCGGGCTTGGCGATGGGCACGATGGACGCCGTGAAGAACGCGGGCGGCGAGATCGCCAACTTCCTGGACGTGGGCGGCGGCGCGGACGCGCAGCGCGTGCGCAACTGCTACGAGCTGGTCGTCAACCACACGGCAGCCAAGGTGTTCTTCGTCAACATCTTCGGCGGCATCACGCGCGGCGATGAAGTAGCCAAGGGTATCGTGACCGCCATGCGGGAGACGACGTCGCGCAAGGTTCCGCTGGTGATCCGGCTGACCGGCACGAACGAAGAAGAAGGGCGGCGCATCCTCGCGGAGGCGGGCATGACGCCGGTACAGACCATGGACGAAGGAGCGAAGCGCGCCGTCGAACTCGCGGCGAGGGCCTAAACCATGAGCATTTATCTCGACAAGAGCAGCAAAGTCTTCGTGCAGGGCATCACCGGCACGGAAGGCTCGTATCATACCGGCCGCATGCTGGCGTACGGCACCAACATCGTCGGCGGCGTGACGCCGAACAAAGGCGGGCAGAAGACCACGCACGGTCTTCCCGTTTTCAACACCGTCAAGGAGTGCGTGGCGGCCACGGGCGCCACGCATCAGTGCATCTTCGTACCGCCCGCCGGCGCCGCCGACGCGCTCTTCGAAGCGTACGAGGCCGGCATCCGCTTTGCGGTCTGCATCACCGAAGGCGTGCCCGTTCACGACATGCTGAAGGTCGCCGGAGCGACGCCGGGCATGCGCATCATCGGTCCCAACTGTCCCGGCTTGATTTCGCCGGGACAGTCGCTGGTGGGCATCATGCCGGGCCATGTCTTCAAAGAAGGCAATGTCGGGCTGATCTCGCGCTCGGGAACCTTGACGTACGAAGTCGTCGACGGGTTGACGCGCGCGGGTCTTGGCCAGTCCACCTGCGTCGGCATCGGCGGCGATCCGATCATCGGCACCACCTTCGTCGACTGCCTGCGCGCGTTCGCGAAGGACCCCAAGACGGAGGCGCTGGTGCTCTGCGGTGAGATCGGCGGTTCGGACGAAGAAGAAGCGGCGGCCTTCATCAAGGAGCACATGAGCGATGTGCCGATCGTTGCCTTCATCGGCGGCCGGAATGCACCGCCAGGGAAGTCGCTCGGCCACGCGGGTGCCATCATCTCCGGCTCCTTCGGCACCCCGCAGAGCAAGGTCGCTGCGTTCCAAGCCGCCGGCGTCCCCATTGCCGACCGGCCCTCGCAGATTCCGGAGCTGCTCAAGGAGCGCATGGGCGTCAAAGTATAGAGAATCGCAGCTCTTTGCCCATCCCGGCGTTGCCAAGCGGCTCATGTACGTCGCGGTACACTGCGCCGCTTGGCGCCTTGGTCTGAACAAAGATCAGCGATTCCCATGAGCGGCCGTTAAGGGGCCCGGAAGCATCCGGGCCTCCGCTTGTTTGAAAGTGCCGTTTGCGCGACGGCCTCAAGGAAAAAGCGCCGGATGGGCCTTGTGGCACTCCTGCGCGGGTAGCGATACTAGGGCTAGATGCAGGGCTACACGTGGTCACATCACGAGGTCCGGCGGCTGCTCATGAACCTCTCGCGGCCCCGCGCGCTGGACCGCGACCCCGTTGCCCTTTCGCTCCAGCGTGCTCTTGGAAGCTCCTCCACGCGCAGTGCCGTCGCCGACGTGGTGGAGCGTACGTTCAGCAAGAGCGAAACGGCAGCGCGCCTGGAGCGTACGGTCGTCGAACAATGCGACCTGCAAGGGCGCGGCACGCGCGAGGTGGCCCACGAGCTCCATCTCTCGCTGCGGCAGTTCTTCCGCTACCGTGCGCGCGCCATGGCAGCCATCGCAGCGACGCTCTCGTGCCTCCTTGCCGACGCCGGCGCGCGTCCCGCGGACCGGCTTCTGGACGCCTACCTGCAAGCCTATCCGCCCGCCGGCGAGCACGGCGAATCTGCAGTGCAGAGCGACGAGCGTGCAGCCTACATAACGACGCGTGCGCAGTTGGGCGCGTGGCTGCCTTTCCATGAAGCTGAAGTTGACCGCTTCGGAGTCTTCCACGCTGCCTGTACGCGGATCCACATGGCGCGCCGTTACGACTTGGAGGGAGAGACGGCGGACGCCGATCGCTTGTTTGAGGACGTCGAACGCGACAGAGGCTCTCTCTCCGGCGAGCAGGCCGCTCATGTCGCCTTTCTGCTCGCCGACACGCGCTATCTGATCGCCGGCGACCGCGGCGAGCATCGTGCGATGGAGGAGCAGCTCGCAGCGATGGCGGCGACCGCCAAACGTACCCCCTCGCCGGAGCTCTCCGCGGCGATCGTGATGCTGCGCCATGCCGGTCTGCTTGCGGCGCGCGGCGCTCTCGCCGATGCCCGCCATCTGATGCACGAAGCGTTGCGCGTGCAGCAAACCCATGGTGAGCTGAGCTTCGTGGCGGGCTGCGTCCTCCTCGAAGCGGTGATCTTTCTCTGCGGGGGTCACGTCGAACGTGCCAACGCGTTGGCGCGTACTGCGCGCGCGGTACAGCCGCATGGCCCAGAGCTCTTCCCCAGCGCCTGCGCGCTGGAGTCGATGACGGCGCTCGCGCTCGGGCGCGCGTGGGAACCGCCGCCGGCGCCGCCGGCGCCTTTCCTGCGCACGCACCATTATGCGCTGCTGCGCGCCGTCGATGCACGCCGGTTCGTTCGCGCCGGCAGTTTCGACGAGGCCTACGCGGCCGTGCAGACGGCGGAGGCCATCGCCACCGCGAGCGCAGGACCACTGCTCACCTGTTACCTTCTGGAGACCCGCGCATATCTCGCGCAGGCCGCCGGCGATCGCTCGCAAGCCGAATCGCTATACGCGCGTGCCGAGAGCGCGTTCTCCGAGCACAACGACGCGCGCTGGGCGCCGATCATGGCGGCGCGTTCATTGCCGCTGCCGGCACGCTGACGATGGGTGATTTGACCTGGCATCTCCACGAGACGCGCCGCCTGCTGGCGCTCATCGCGCAGCCCAAGAGCTTGGAGCAGGATCCCATAGCGATCTCGCTGCGCGAGGCGCTGGTCTGTATAAGCGCGCAGGAAGCGTTGGAGCGTCTAGCCGACGCCGCCTTCGATGATGGCGCGACGAGTACGCGCATCGAGCACCGCATCATCGCACTCTGCGACTTCGAGCGCCGTTCGACGAAGGAAGCGTCCAGCGAGCTCCACCTCTCGCTGCGGCAATTCTTTCGCTATCGTGTCAAAGCGCTCGAGGCCATCGCGCGTGCGATGCGGCGAGTGCTGCGCGAGCACGAGGTCGAGCCGCGTACGCTGCTGTTGGAGTCACTTGCGGAGATCGACCCCGAGCGCGTACTCGCCGTCTTCGGCGCGGAGACTCCCGCAACGGAGGAGGAACGCTACGCCGTCGCCGTCGCGCGCCTGGGTGCCTGGCGGCCGTTCGCGGAGCGAGATGCCGACGGCTTCAGCGGCTCTCGCGGAGCATCGCTGCGGCTGGCGATGGGGCGGCGCTACGAGCTGAGCGGGGACGAGGGGAGCGTGGCGCGCATCGTTGCGCGCGTTCGCGCCTCCATGGAGGAGCTCGACGAGCGCAACCGCGACGCGATCGGTTTCGGCGTGGCAGACCTGCTGCGCGTCGACGCGCTGGCTCGCGGGGAGCTGGGTGCGGTGGCGCGTCATACGGCGAGCCTCCAGCACTGCGCGCTCGGTGCGCTCGGTCGCGAGTCGCGAGTGATGTACGCGGGCATCGCGCTCGCGGAACTGCATGCGCTGCGCGGGCAGCTGCCGGATGCGCGCCGCGCGCTTACCGATGCGCTCGCCTCGGCTCCGCTCTCCCGCGAGATCTGGGTGCTCACGTATGCGACGTTCATTGAGGCGGCGCTCTGCGCGGCCGAGGGCGACGATGCTCACGCGTGCGAGCTGACCCGGCACACGCGTCTGGCGCTGGCCCACCGCCCGGACATCTTCGGCCGCGGCCATGCGCTGGAAGGTCTGCTGGCGCTCCGCCGCAACGAGCCCTGGCGGCCGTCGACGCGGCCGCCGGCTGCGTTCTTCGCCACGCGTTACGGAGCACTAGTGCAGGCTGTCTGGGCGCGCCACCTGCTGCGCGAAGGCGACGTCGAACGTGCGCGTGCGACGGCCCAAGAGGCGGCAGCCGTCGCCGAACGGACGCACGCGCCGCTGGTAGCGGCCTATGCCTGGGCCTATCTGGAGTACCGTCGCGACGCTGCCATGGTGCCATTCGCATAATCGCCGAATAGCTCGCGCTTTCGGGCGCTGATCGAGCACGAATCGTTTGGCAAACGCGAACCAAAACTGCGTAGCCGGCAGGGGCGCGGCACTTCGGCGAGAAGGGGCTCACGCCGGTTTGGGCCGTGTGAGTCTCGTCACAGGCTCGTGCAGGTGCGAATCGGTATGTGCGCTCTCACGATGAAGGATGGGAACATGCCGAGATCGATGTTTCGGCGTCCGCTGGTCGCGCTGCTGACGCTCGCGGCATTGCTGGTCCAGGGAACAGGGGCACTGGCCGGCACCACGGGCTCGCTCACCGGATTGGTCGTCCTCGCGGATACCAATGCTCCGGTCGTTGGTGCGAAGGTCACGGTCGCTTCGCCCTCGCAGGTGGAGTCGACGACGACGGATGCCAAGGGAAGCTTCGCCTTTCTCTCGCTCGCGCCGGACGCGTATAGCGTTACCGTCGAGAAGGAAGGCTATCAGACGGTTTCCCAAACGGGGACGGTCGTCTTTGCCGATCAGTCGCAGACGCTGACAATCAGCCTGCTCAAGGTCATCGGCAAAGTCACCACGCGCGCGGCGAGCGCGCTGGTCAAACCAGGCACCACGGCCGACATCTACTCCGTGGGAGCCGCGCAGCAGCAGGCCGTTCAAGGCTTGGGCGGCGGCGGCGGCCTCAATAGCGCCTACTCGGGCATCGCCTCGGTGCCGGGCGTGTACGTCCCGCAGGGGCAGAGCGGCTGGGCGCAGTCTGTCTACGTTCGCGGCGCCGACTATACCCAGTTGGGCTACGAATACGACGGCGTACCGGTGCAGCGCGCCTTCGACGCCTACCCGGCCGCCACTCTCTCCGCGCTGGGGCAGCAGGAGCTGCAAGTCTACACCGGCGCTCAGCCGATCGACGCGCAGAGCACGGGCTTGGGCGGTTTCATCAACCAAGTCATCAAGACCGGCACCTATCCGGGCTTCGCCAACCTCTCACTGGGGATCGGCGGGCCGGCCTACTACCACCAGGGACAGTTCGAGATCGGCGGCGCCAACCCCAGCCGCATGTTTTCGTACTACATCGCCACAGCGGGTTACAATCAGGAGATCCGCTTCGGCTCGCAGTTCAACGGCAACGACCTGACTTCGCGCTACGCGCTGGGCACGCCGTATAACTTCCTCGTCAACGGCTGCGGCATGCCGAGCGCTACCGTCGGCTGCTATTCGAACGCAGCGGGCATCTCCGGCTTCACGCCGATCGGCCCGAACGGCTACGCTGTCGGCCCGTTCCAGTATGGCTTCGCCTCCAACCTCGCCGATCGCGAGAGCGTGGTGAACCTGCACTTCGGCATCCCGCACCGCAAAGACGCGGGGCGCGACGACGTGCAGCTGCTGTACGACACCTCGACCCTCTACACCACGTTCAGCACGGCGCTGAACGATTTCGGTCCGGCGGCGGCCGATGTCGCCAACGGCACCATCACGCAGGGCAGCACGGTCAATCCGACGTGCAACTCGTCGTTTTCGAATCAACCCTGCGCGCTCTTCAGCGGGGATGCGCCGTTCTACGTTGACACGCAGACCTACACGGGTGCCGTGGGCGTGCCGCTGACGGCCAATGCCGTGAACAACGTCCGCGACTACTACTTCCCCAGCTCGCCGACCAGCCGTGCGCCGTTCGCCAACATCCCGCCCGCACAGCGCGACGGGACGGTCAACGATGCGACGATCGTCAAGCTGCAGTACCAGAAGAACATCGGTACGAAGGCGTACTTCCGCGTCTACGGCTACACGTTCTACTCCGATTGGCTCAACAACGGGGCCGACAGCTTGACGGGCAACATCTGGGGCCCGATTCCTACCGACTACGAACTGAGCACCCACACGCGCGGCGTGGCGGGTACGTTCGCAGATCAGCTGAACTCCCAGCACCTGCTCAACCTCACGGCCTCCTTCACGGACGCCGCGACGACTCGCTGGAACAATCTGTTCTTCTTCGGCTCGCCGCCGTTTGCATCCGGGAAGGTAGCCTATCTCGTCGATTCGACCAATCCTACCAACGGACTGTGCTACAGAGCGGCCGGAGGCCCAGCATCGAGTGCCGTCTACTGCGGCTCGAGTAAGGCGGCTTCGTACGCGCTCCAGGGCTTTGGCGGTGGACCGCTCCAGCCGGTCGGCAGCTCGCCGACGGTCCAGGCCGCCAGTGGTTTGACCTGCGGCAGCGGGCCGTGCCAGTACTTCGTGGCGGAGAACGGGACGCAGGGAACGTTCAATACCGTCGTGCCGAAGTTCTCGTCGTTCTCGCTCTCGGACAACTGGAAGCCGAGCAGCAACCTCCTCGTCAACCTCGGCTTGCGCTACGATAACTTCACCTACGACCTCACCGATACCACGGGAAGTTCCGCGCGCACGCTGTGGCAGAACTCGTACAACGCGTTCCACTGCTTCAGCCCCGCCACAGGCCTCACGTCGACTGCAACGGCGAACAGCTGTCCCTCGGGTGAGTCCCAGGTGGCGTTCTCCAACGCTTCGCCGTCGTCGGTTACGTTCACGGATTGGGAGCCGCGCATCGGATTCACCTACACGCGCAACCCCTTGAACGTCTTCCGTTTCTCGTACGGCAAGTACGACCAGCCGGCAAGCTCGGCGTACCAACAGTACAACGTGGCTCAGCAGAATCTAGCCGGCTACGACGTGCCGAAGTTCTATTCGTTTGGGTTCGCGGACCCCTCGCACGGCATTCCGCCGGCGATCTCGTACAACACCGACTTCTCCTGGGAGCACCAAGTACGAGGATCGGACCTCTCTTGGAAACTCACGCCCTTCTACCGCACCACGAAGAACCAGCTCGCCACCGTGCTGCTGGATCCCAAGACGAATTTCGTTTCGGCGATCAACGTGGGCAAGGAAACGGCAGAGGGCGTCGAGCTCCTGCTTCAAAAAGGCAACTTCAACGAGAACGGCCTGGCCGAACAGCTCTCGTTCACGTACACGCACGGAACCGAGCAGTTCCAGCAGCTCCAAAACGGGACGACCGTCGTTGACGGCCTCAACCTCAACATCCTGGGCTACAACCAATACACCAAGTTCTGCGCCCAGAACCCCAGCGACAGCCGGTGCAGCAGCGCGAAGCTGAACTTCGTGCCGGCAGCGGCGGCGGCGTGCTTCACGCCGGCTACGTCGAGCGGCTCCGGCGCGGCGGACCCAACCTGCGCGGCGGGAGACATTCAGAACCCGTACTGGAATGCTCCGGTACAGAGCCTCTTCAGTGCCGGCGACACCTTCGCGCCGTTCAACCAGTTCCCGTCCTCGGCGGGCGCTACCGGTGTGGCTGGGAGCTACGTGGAGCCGTATACGGCGACCTTGGTGCTGAACTACAAGCACAACAAGTGGGCTGTGACTCCGACCTTCCAGCTCTCCGCCGGCGGAAAGTACGGCACCCCACTGGCGGCGCAGGGCATCGACCCCACATCGTGCTCCGGCGTGCTAGCGGCTACGGGGACGGATCCGCGTAATCCCGGCGGCTCTGGGCAGGGCTCGCTCTACGACGCGCAGACGTGCAGTGGAGCGATCGGTATCCCCAATCCCTTCACCGGGAAGTTCGACTCGCTCGGCGCGTTCACGCAGCCTGCGCAGCTGGTTGGGAATCTCCAAATCAGCTACCAGGCCACGCCGCGCGTACAGTTCGTCTTGACGATGGTCAACGTGCTCAACAGCTGCTTTGGCGGCTCGAGCGAGGCGTGGAACACCGGCAAGCCGACGTGCGGGTACTTCTTCTCGCCGCTGCCGTATGTCGGGAATTTCTACAATCCCGGCGACGCGATCCAAAACGGGGCTCAGTACCCCTATGGACCGGCCTTCGGCAGCGTCTTCCAGCAGTCGTACCAAGCGCAATCCAACCCGTTCGAGGCCTTCCTGGCGGTTCACGTCAAGCTCTAGGGGCTCGACGCTTCCTCCAGCGGCGAGGGGTCCGGCGCGAGCCGGGCCCCTCTTCTGTCGCAGGACGCAGAGGGCGGACGGTGGGCTGGGGCAGGGAAGCGGCATGGCGAAGCGAACGCCCGTTCAGCCGGACACGGCCAAGCAGGGAACCTCACGTGAGGGGCCCGTTTTGGTCTTGCCGGTTGTGCATAACCGATAAGGATGGGAACATGAGGAATTTCAGGTTCCGGCATCCGTTCGTTGCGTTGCTCGTCCTCGTGGCGATGCTTGTCCAGGGAACATGGGCACTGGGCGGCACCACCGGCGGGTTGAGCGGCAATGTCGTCTTGGCGGATACCAACGCACCGGTTGCCGGCGCGAAGGTTTCCGTCTCTTCACCCTCCGAGGTGCAGTCGACGACGACGGACGCCCAAGGCCACTACGCCTTCGTCTCTCTCGCGCCTGACGCGTATACCGTGTCGGTGGAGAAGGAAGGCTATCAGTCTGTTTCACAAACCGGAATTGCCGTCTTCGCGGACAACGTGCAGACGGTGAACATCTCCTTGCTGAAAGTCATCGGTAAGGTGACGACCCGCGCGGTCAGCGCGCTGGTCAAGCCGGGTACCACGGCGGACGTCTACTCGATCAACGCATCGACGGCGGACAAGATGACGGCCCTCGGCGGCGGCGGCGGCTTGAACAATGCCTACTCCGCGATCGCCTCCGTCCCGGGCGCATACGTCCCGGCGGGAAACCAGGGCTGGTTCCAGACCGTCTTGATCCGCGGCGGTGACTACGATCAGGTCGGCTACGAGTTCGACGGTATCCCCGTCAACCGTTCGTTCGACAACTACCCGAGCAGCAATGCATCGGCGCTCGGCCAGCAGGAGCTGCAGGTGTACACCGGCGCGGCTCCGGCGAACGCGGAGGCCCAGGGCCTCTCCGGGTTCATCAACCAGGTCATCAAGACCGGAACCTACCCGGGCTTCGCCTCGCTGGACCTAGGCATCGGCGCGCCGACGTTCTACCACAAGGCCAACTTCGAGATCGGCGGGGCTAACCGCGCCCGTACGTTCTCGTACTACATCGGCATCGGCGGCTACGATCAAGACTACCGGATGATCGATCAGAACAACGGTGCCGGGATCTCCGGCAACTGGGGGCAGCCGTTCGATCAGCTGGGGTGTCCTGGGGGCGCGACGTCGATGAACTTCTCGTCGTGCTATGCCAGCGGCGTTGGGCCGGGCGGATACATCATGGGCCCGTTCCAGATGTTCAACCCCTCGCACATCAGCGACCGCGAGAACGTCGTGAACCTGCACTTCGCCGTTCCCCACAAGAAGGACGCGGGGCGCGACGATATCCAGGTTCTGTACGATACCTCGAACATCAACACGTCGTACTACAGCTCGCTGAACGACTGGACGCAGGCCCTGTTCGACGGCGATGTCACCGGCGTGAACTCCGGTAACGGCGGGGTCGTCGGCTCGAACTACCCGTTCTACATCGGCGGCTACCAATACAGCGGCCCGGTCGGGGCAGCGCTGCCTGCGAACTACCAGAGCCAGACAACGAAGTACACCTTCCCCAGTGCAAACGGGGCGTGGCTTTTTGATCCGATCGCGGCCGCTGCTCGCGACGCCAACAACAACTCGGCGACGATCATCAAGCTGCAGTACCAGCACAACATCGGCTCCTCCGCATACCTGCGGCTCTACGGCTACACCTTCTACTCCGACTGGTTCCTCTGGGGACCGAATACCACGTTCTCGAATTACGTCGGCGTCAATCCGCCCGACTACGAGCTGAGCACACACACACGCGGTGCCAGCCTCAGCTACGCCAACCAGATCAATGCGAAGAACCTGCTGGACGTGCAGCTCTCCGCGGTCGGTGCAACGTCGGTCCGTAACAATAACACGGAGATGCTGGACTCGATCTCGGGCAGCCGCAAGACCTTCGCGCTGCTCGTGAACCAGAACAGTCCGACCAGCGGCATCTGCTACGACAAGACGGGGGCTGCCACGTCGTGCTATGGCGGCAGCCAGGCGAGGGCTACCTTCTCGAATGCCTTCAACGGCACGATCCCGGCGGCGCCGGCCACCTGCGGCACCGGGGCTTGCGAGTGGTACGTCGTCGAAGGCGGGCCGCATGGCACGTTCAACAACGTCAAGCCGACCTTCTACTCGTTCTCGATCTCCGATCAGTGGAAGCCCACCGACCGCATGCTCGTGAACTTGGGTCTGCGCTTGGACGATTACCAGTTCCAGGGCGGTCCCACGACGGGTCCCGCGCGTGACTTCTGGTTCAACGCGTGGAATGCGTCGCAGTGCGTCTCCAACGGTTTGGGCAGCAGACCGGTCGACAAGACCAGCCTGGGCCTGACCGTCGCTCAACCCTGCTCCGCGGCCAATGCCGGGAGCACGACCTACTCTCCGGCGACGTTGACCAACGCCTCCGGCGGGACCCAGACCTTCACCGTCTGGCAGCCGCGCGTGGGCCTCACCTACACGCTGAACCCGTACAACGTGGTGCGTGCCAGCTACGGCAAGTACTCGCAGGCGCCGAACTCGGCGTTCGAGCAGTACAACACCGACGAGCAGAACCTGCCGGGCTTCCTGGGGCCGCGTATGTACCAGTTCGGCCGCACGCAGCCCAGCTACCCGATCCGCCCCGAAGTCTCCAACAACGCGGACGTTTCGTGGGAGCATCAGGCCAAGGGCAGCGACCTCTCCTGGAAGGTTACGCCGTTCTACCGCAAGACGAGCGACCAGATCCAGCAGTTCTACCTGGATCAGAAGACCAACTTCGTCTCTGGCTTGAACGTCGGAAACCAGACCAGCGAGGGCGTGGAGCTTCAGCTCAACAAGGGCGACTTCAACCGTAACGGGTTCGCCTACCAGCTGTCGTACACGTTTACGCACAGCACGATCAAGTTCAACACGCTCTCGAACGGCTCGACGATCGTCGCGCCGATCAACACCGCGATCCAGCAGTACAACGCCTTCACGTCGTACTGTTCGACCCACGCTACCGACGCCCGTTGCGGCAGCGGTCAGCAGATCCTCGATCCCAACACGAGCACGGCGATTGTCGCCGCGCCATGCTACACTACCGGCGGTGCTCCGGTAGCGGTGGCCGCCAATTGCACGGCGGGGACGACGGTGCAGAACCCCTATTGGAACGCTCCGGTGCAGGGTCTGTTGGATCCGAACGCGAGCTACGCTCCGTTCGACCTCTTCCCGGCCGGCATCGGCAGCGCATACCAGTCGTTCACGGCGCCGCACGTGGCGACGCTGGTCGTGAACTACAAGCACGACCGCTGGTCGTTCACGCCGTCGCTGCAGTTCCAGGCCGGTACGAAGTACGGCGCTCCGGAGAACACGGCGGGTGTCGACCCGCTGGCCGGCTGTGCCGCCCTCGCAGCGACCGGCACGGATCCGCGTAACCCGTACAGCTCGGGCTCCGGCTCGCTGTACGATGCGATGTCGTGCAACTCCACGTTGCCGATCCCCGATCAATATACCGGGGCCTTCGACAACTTGGGCGCCTTCACGGCTCCCTCCCAGCTCATCGGTAACCTGCAGATCTCGTACGAAGCTTCGCCGCGCGTCACGTTCCAGTTGACGCTGGCGAACATCGTGAGCAGCTGCTTCGGCGGCTCCTCGGAAGCCTGGACGCAGGGTGCGGGCAAGAATGTCTGCACCTACGGCGTCCTGGGTCAGGGTGCGATCTCGCCCGTCGGCAACGTCTACAACCCCGGCGCGCAGATCCAGCCCTACGTCCAATACCCCTACCTCCGCCAGTTCGGCACCTTCAACGCCGGATCGGGCGGAGCAACCCCGGTTCAGCCGTTCAACGCCTTCCTCGACGTCAAGGTCAAGCTCTAGACGTCGCGCTAGGTCAGAGAACAAGCAAGGGGGCCTCCGGCATCCGCCGGAGGCCCCCTTGGCTTTCCGTGGAATGCCCAGGCCCGTGAAGTACGGATATCGATGCGATGATTGCCAACACGCGGTGTGGCCGGCTACCACGCGCTCGGAGCTGCAATGGCTGCGCGACCGCCAGCATATCGCACGTGAGGTGGCACGCCACTCCAGCTCCGGCCTCGACACCTGGATGCGCGAGGGGCTCGAGTTCTTCGATCACCATGCCGGCCACGACGTGAGCATAGCCAGACACCCGTAGCGTCCTCCGTGGGGCGGGTCTGGCGAGGTCCCGCTTCGTGCTTCGGCGAGCGCTCTTTCGAAAGGCGAAAAATAGGCGAACCCGAACGGGGCATCTAGCCGGCACGGATGGAGTGCGGGCCACTCGTACCTTGTCGGCATCAACTGCTTACAAGGAGTCGGAACATGAGAAGATTCGCGTTCCGGCGTCCGCTGATTGCGCTGGTTGTCCTCGTGGGCATGCTGGCTCAGGGAACATGGGCACTGGCCGGCACCACGGGGGTCCTCAACGGAACGGTCGTCGCCATTGAAGGCAACGTGCCGTTGGCCGGCGTGAACGTAACCGTCTCGTCACCATCTCAGGTGGCGTCGACGACGACGGATGCTCAAGGCCACTTCACGTTCGTCTCTCTCGCGCCGGACGCATATACGGTGTCCGCGGAGAAAGAAGGCTATCAGTCGATCTCGCGGACCGGCATCGCGGTGTTTGCGGATAACACGCATACGCTGTCGCTCTCGCTCCTCAAGATCATCGGTAAGGTCACCACGCGCGCTACGGGTGCGCTCGTGAAGCCCGGTACCACGGCCGACGTCTACTCGGTGAACGTCTCGACCCAGCAGGCCGTCAAAGGCCTAGGCGGAGGCGGCTCGATCGATCAGGCGTATTCGGCCATCGCCTCCGTTCCAGGCGTCTACGTCCCGGCCGGCGCGAACGGCTGGAACCAGACGGTCAACATTCGCGGCGGCGATTACGACCAGATCGGCTACGAGTTCGACGGCGTGCCCGTGAACCGCAGCTTCGACAACTACCCAGCCGTCACGGCCTCGGCGCTGGGCCAGCAAGAGCTCCAGGTCTACACCGGAGCGGCGCCCGCGAACGCGGAGGCGACGGGTCTGTCGGGGTTCATCAACCAGGTGATCAAGACGGGCACGTATCCCGGCTTCGCCGGCGCGGACATCGGCGTCGGCGCACCGAGCTTCTACCACAAGTTGAACTTCGAGATCGGCGGTGCCAATCCAAGCCGCCTGTTCTCGTACTACATCGGCATCGGCGGTGTGGATCAAGACTTCCGGGTCTACGACCAAAGCAATGGTTCATCGCTTTCGTCGCGGTACGGAACACCCTTCGATCTGTTCCCGTGCCCCGGAACGCCCGGAACGGCGGTCGGTGCAGGTAACGCGCTGAACGGCAACTTTACCGGGTGCTATGCCGCCAGCGGAGCCTCTCCGTCGCTGGCGTTCGTGAACGTCGGCCCTGGCGGCTACCAGTTGGGACCGTTCAATGCGGGGACGTTCCCGGCGCATATCACCGATCGGGAGAACGTCTTCAACGTCCACTTCGGCATCCCGCACCGCAAGGACGCGGGGCGCGACGACGTTCAAGTCCTCTACGACGTCGCGAGCTTGTGGACGTGGTTCTACAACTCGCCCAGCGACTGGTCGCAGACGCAGCTGCTGGCGGCCAACCCCGGCGGGATCCTGCGAGCCGGCTCGCCGCTGGCGTTTCCCGGCCCCAGCCTGCAGTACAACGGTCAGGCTGGAACCTTCTTGCCCAGCAACTTTCCGTCGTTGATGACGGCGTACGGCTATCCCACGGCCGACACCAACACGGGCGGGGTCGTTCCGTCGACGCGCCGTGACGCCTCGCAGAACGATCAGGCGATCTTCAAGCTGCAGTACCAGCACAATATCGGCTCCAGTGCATACGTGCGCCTGTACGGGTACACGTTCTACTCGGATTGGCTGCTGAACGGTCCCAACAGCAATGGCGGCTTCGGCATCGGCCAGCCGCTGGACTACGAGCTGCTCACGCACACCCGCGGCGTCAGCGGAACCTTCGCGGATCAGATCAATGCGAAGCATCTGCTGGAGGTGGATGCCTCGGCCGTGCATTCCACGGTGGTGCGCTTCAACAACGGTCAAGCCAACGTGAGCCCCTCGGCACCGTTCGCCTATCTCGTGGACTCGACGAGTCCGGCCAACGGTATCTGCTACTCGCTGAACGGCGCAGGGCCGGCATTCCCAACGAGCTGCTACAACACGAGCTCGTCGCACACCAACCCTGTGACGACAGTGAAGTTCAACTCGCCTGGGACGGCAGCGGCGCTGCCCGGCGGCGCCACGTGCGGTGGGAATCCCTGCGCGTTTTACGTTGCCTCGACAGGGCAAAGCGGAACGCTGAACCAGGTCCGGCCGACCTTCTACGCCTTCTCCGTGCAGGATCAGTGGAAGCCGAGCAATCAGCTTCTCTTCAACCTCGGCCTGCGCTGGCAGAACTACCGGTTCGCCGGCGCCGCCACGGACACCGGCGCCCGGCCCTTCTGGTTCAACGCGTGGAATGCAAGCGAATGCATCTCCGCCACGCCGGGAAGCGCGCCGTTCCTCAATCCGGCGATCTCGACGTCGGGAGCCGCTCCAGGGGCGCCGTGTCCTAGCGGCACCGGGCCGGCGACGCTGACCAACAGCGCGGCGGACTATTCGTATAGTTCGCTCGAGCCGCGCTTGGGCATCACGTACACGATGAATCCGCTGAACGTGGTGCGCTTCTCGTATGGCAAGTACTCGCAGCCGGCGGACTCGGCGGCCGAACAGTACAACGTGGCGCAGCAGAACCTTCCAGGGTTCCTCGGTCCCACGTTCATGCCGTTCGGCTTCAACCAGCCGGGGCACGACATCCCACCGGAGTTTTCGTACAATGCCGATCTCTCGTGGGAGCATCAGCTCAAAGGAACGGATTGGTCGTGGAAGCTCACGCCGTTCTGGCGGTACACCACCGGTGAGCAGACGTCGTTCTGGATCAACCCGAAGACGTTCTTCGTTTCGGTGATCCCGGTGGGAAACTTGAAGTCCCAAGGCGTGGAGCTTGCTTTACAGAAAGGCGACTTCAACCGCGACGGCTGGTCCGGATCGTTCGCGTTCACCTACACGTACACGACGGTCAACTACACGAACCTGCGGAACGGCGGGACGCCGCTCAGCCCCATCAACACCGACATCAAGACCTACAATGCGTATACGTCGTTCTGCGCCACGCATACGACGGATCCGCGTTGCGGGTTGCCGACGAACGGTGCGGCGGCGGCGGCGTGCTACACCTCGGCCGGAGCACCCGATCCTGCGTGCGCCGCCGGCGATGTCGCCAACCCGTATTGGAATGCTCCGGTGCAGGGGCTGCTGAGTCTCAACGGGCCCTACTTCCCAACCGATACCGTCGTCTCGACGCTGGGGCTCAACTTCTTCGATCCCTATGGTGTGCCGTACACTTCGACGTTGGTCCTGAACTACAAGCGCGGCAAGTGGCGCTTCACGCCGTCCTTCCAGTTCGTGGCCGGCAGCCGCTACGGTACGCCGGAGACCACGCCGGGTATCGATCCGGCCTCCGGCTGCAGCGCGCTCCCGGGGTCGACGACCGGTGATCCCCGTTACCCGTATGGCGCGGCCGGGGGGGCGCCGTATGACGCCACGAGTTGCGCGAGCGGCATCACGATCCCCAATCAATTTACGCAGCAGTTCGACAACACCGGCGCGTTTCGCAATCCCTCACAGCTGCTCGGCCACCTGCAGATCGGCTACGAGGTCTCGCCGCGCATGACGCTGCAGCTGACGATGACCAATATCATCAACACCTGCTTCGGCGGCAGCAAGGAGCCGTGGAACTTCGGCAACAACAAAGTCTGCGCGTATATCCCCACGTCCATCGTGGGTGAAGACTCGCCGGCGGGGAATTTCTACAACCCAGGCGCCTCGTTCCAGTCCCTCGTCGCGTATCCGTACATACCGTTCTTCGGAGTCCCCAACAACGACGTGAACGGCGGATACATGGCACCGTTCAGCGCGTTCCTCGACGTGATCCTCAAGATGTAGGCGCCGCGGAGAACGCGTTCCATTCTCGAAGGATGCAAAGAAAGAGGCCCGGTGCAGGTGCACCGGGCCTCACTCGCGGCGGGAGGATCCGAAAACCTTAGTTGGTCGGGACCCGCAGGTGCTGACCGGGGACGATCGGACTCGCCGGGCCCAAATGATTCGCCGCCGAGATACCGTCCATCGTCTCCTCGATGCTCCCACTCGCGGTGGTCCTGCTCGCGGCGATCTGCCAGAGCGTGTCGCCCGGATGGACGACGACGGTAGCGAAGCGCGGAGTCGGCGCCGCGTAGAGGTGCGATCCGACGAGGTACGGGGTTGAGAAGAGAACCGCCATGCCGGCCAGGGCGACCAGCGGGGCGAGGGTGAAGGGTCTCTTCCGTCTGTGCAGCATGGCTGCGCTCATCCCTTTCGCTGAACACTACAGCTTGTGCCAAACGAGTGTTCGTCCCCTAGATTCTAGGGCTGCCAGGGGCCTCCTGTCAAGTCCCATTCGAACATATGTTTGCATCGCCGGGCGAGGTATGCTATGCTGTGCCCGTGGGAGGTGCAAGCGTGACTCAGAAGCCGCCGACGCAGCGCCAGCAGGCGATCCTCGATGTCATCGCTTCGTTCACTCGCGAGCACGGCTACCCGCCATCGGTGCGCGAGATCGGCGAACGCGTCGGCCTCTCCTCGTCGTCTACCGTGCAGAGCCACCTCAAGACGCTGGAGCGGCGCGGCTACGTCAAACGCGATCCCACCAAGCCGCGCGCACTCGTGCGCGACCAAGCGCCCGCGCCGGAAGTCGTCACGCTTCCGGTGGTCGGCCGGGTCGCCGCCGGCGTGCCCATCACGGCCGTAGAGAACGTCGAAGACGAGTTCGCCCTTCCCGCGAGCTTCGTGCGCGAGAGCAACGCGTTCATGCTGCGCGTCCAGGGAGACTCGATGATCGACGCGGGGATCCTCGACGGCGATCTGATCGTCGTGCGCCCGCAGGAGACGGCGGAGAACGGCGAGATCGTGGTGGCGCTGATCGAGGACGAAGCCACCGTGAAGACGTTCTACCGCGAGGCGGGGCGCATTCGGCTCCAGCCGCAGAACCAGACGATGGAGCCGATCTTCGCCGAACAGGTGCAGTTGGTGGGCCGCGTCTGCGGCGTCGTCCGCAAGCTCTAAGGGCTCCCCATCTAAAGGCGCTCGAGCGCGGGGGCACGAAGGCGCGCCGCGTCATGGTGAAGATCGGAGTCACCTCGCAGGTTGCGCGTGGAGAGGCGGTGCATGCCGCCCTTCAGTCGTACATCGATCGCGTGCGGGCAGCGGGCGGTGAACCTGTGCTCCTCGAGTGGGAGCCCCGGCGCGCGGCGGAGTTGTTGGCCTCGGTCGACGGCGTGGTGATGACGGGCGGACCCGATGTGGACCCCGCGTACTACGGCATTCATCCCCCGCATGCCAGCGTCGTCTGCGCGCCGCCGCTGCGCGACAACTTCGAAGTAGAGCTGGCGCGCCTGGGGTTGGAATCCGGGGTGCCGATGTTGGGTATCTGCCGCGGCCTCCAAGTGATGAACGTGGCCTTGGGCGGCACGCTAGTTCAAGACATCGCCGCGGTCTTGCCGACGGCGAGCGAGCACCAGCAGCAGTACCCGCAGAACGGCGCGGCCGCCCGGCCGCGCGGTGAGCGCACGCATACCGTGGAGATCGAGCCAGCGTCGCTGTTGGCCAAGGCGCTCGGCAGCCGCGAGCGTTTGCTCGAGGTGAACTCGATGCACCATCAAGCCGTCGGCCGCGTCTCCTCGGAGCTTGCCGTCGTCGCGCGCGCCGTCGAGCGCGATCCGCGCGTCGAGATCGTGGAGGGTCTGGAGGCACGGCAAGGACGCCATCCGTTCTACCTCGCCGTGCAGTGGCATCCGGAGGAGCTCGCCAACCCCGACGTCGGCGGAGATCCCGCGGCTGAGGACGCCCGCTGCCTCTTCGCCGCATTGGTCGCGGCGGCGCATCGGCGGGGAGCGTCCCGCTCCTGAAGCGCCTGGAACGTTTCCTCGCGCTCCTGCGCGCCGCCGGCGAGGAGCCCAATCTCGCCGCGATCCGCGTCAGCATTCCGTTGGCCTTCGTCGGTCTGGTGTCGCTGCTGCCGTTCTATTTCATCTCCCCCGGGCACGGCTTCCGCGAGCGATTCTACGCCGCGTTTCCCGCCGGCTTCGGCGTCATGTCGTGGGCGCTGGTGGTGATCCTCGCCTTCACGCTCGCCAAGCGTCTGCGAACGC
>SCQY01000217.1 GCA_004298665.1 bacterium
GCCGACGGCGGCGAGTTTATCGAGAGCTGTGAGCGAGACGTACGAGATACCCGCTGCCTCCGCGCGGCGCCGAAGAAGCAGCTCGCCCCACGCATCGGGGAGGCTGTCGGCAAAGACCCCATGGAGCCCGCCAAAGGCGCGCGGATCTCGCGCTTGAACCAGCGTACGATCGGGCGCGCTGAACGCTGGATTGATCTTGAGTCCCGACGCGATAAAGTCTGGCGCATACTCTAGGACGGCAGCCCCTCTATCGAGCGCTAGGCGGCCGACGTCGACTTTCTTGCCCTGGAGATCGAGAGTAACGCGGAGAGGTGTGCCAGACTTGAGTTTCACCTCGGCCTCCGTACGCGGGAACGCTGTTGGTCCGCATGGAGGATCTGGTCGAGCGAGCGTGTTTCAGGCAGTGGGAAAAGGGCAGCGAGCCCGCGCTCGCCTCCCAGGGCCAGCGCGATCCGCGCGACTTGCTCGACGCCGACGTTTGCTCCACTCTCGAAACGCCGGAGCGTCGGAAGGGTTACGCCCGCCTTGGCTGCCAGGTCTTCCTGGCGCAGGCCCAGGGCGATACGGCGCGCCTGCGCGCGTCGCGCCACCATCGCCACCAGCTCGCGTGGTGTATAGAAGTAAGCTACCGTATCTGGATAGTTATCAGCCATTCCACTGGTTAGTATATCATATTTCACCGATTACGGAAACGTGGAGCACGTGTAATTAGCCTTCGTCCGGCGGTGAGGGGATGACGATGGCCGAGCGATTCCCGCCGGTCCAGGCGGCGGCGCTATACACGCTGCGGTTCTCGACGACCTCGGTGAGGCGCGAGAGGTTCGCGACATGGGAGCGATCGAGGCTGCCGATCGCGAGGCCCCAAACGTCGATGGAAGGCAGCGTCGAGTTCGAGGTCCGTGCACTCGACGGGGTCACGTTCACAATTCCAACCGGCGCCTTTGCGGCGGTCGTCGGCGAGAGTGGGTCGGGGAAGACGACGCTCCTCTACCTTCTGGGCGCACTCGACCGCCCGACCTCCGGCTCGATCGCGATCGCGGGGCGGGAACTCCATCGCAGCACTCAGCGCGAACTCGCCAAGCTGCGCGCACGCACCGTGGGCTTCGTCTTCCAGGGTTTCGACTTGATCCCGTCGTTGACGGCGCTGGAGAACATCATGCTGGCGGCACGCTACGCGGGCTATGGACTCCGCGAGGCAAAGGGCCGGGCACTAGGACTTCTCGCCGAAGTCGGCCTGCGCGATCGGCTCGACCATCTGCCGTCGCAGCTCAGCGGAGGCCAGCAGCAACGCGTGGCGATCGCTCGCGCGCTTGTCAACGATCCCCGCGTCGTGCTCGCCGATGAGCCAACCGGCGAGCTGGATTCGAAGACAGCTGGGCAGATCGTCTCGCTCCTGCGCCGCCTCAACTCGTTGCGCGGCGTCACGATCGTCGTCGTCACCCACAATCGTGAGCTCTCCTCGCTCTGCGCACCTGTCATACAGCTCGCCGACGGCAAGACCGTTGCGTAGACTTCCTTTTCTTCTGATGCTGCTGATGGCGGCGTGTACCGGCGGCCAACAAACAGCTGTTGCGACGGGGAACGCCGCCCCGCGCCATATCGTCGTCTTCGGCGACAGCCTCGCTCTGGGAGACGGCGCGAGCGATCCTGCCGATGCTTTTGCTTTCCGTCTCTTCCGGCGCATCTCGGCGAGCGCGCCCGGTAGCGAAATCTCGAGCCATGCCGTCGGTGGGGCACGAATAGCCGATGCGGTCAGATGGCAGCTTCCGCTTGCGGAGCACGAGCTCGCCTCCGACGTGTGGATCATCGTCGGCGGTAACGACGTGACCCACGGCACCTCGGCGGCGGCCTTCGGTCGAGACGAGTTCAGGTTAGTTCATGGCGTCAGACAGCGCTGGCCCCAAGCACGGATCGTCGTCTTCGGCGTCCCGGACGTCGCCCGCTCGCCGATCTTCACAGGCGATGTCCGGCGCGGCTTCCAGCGCCGAGCCGCCGAGATGAGCGCGGCGGCCCGAGAGGCGGCTCGCTCCGCCGGCGGCAGGTTCGTCGATCTCTACGCCTTCAGCGATCATGTACTCGACGCTGAACGGGATCTCTCAAGCGACGAGTTCCATCCAAACGATCGCGGGCACGCTGCTATTGCCGCCTTCGCATACCCGACGGTACGCTGAGCCAACGAGGTGCAGCCCGCCATGTATGATATTCGCCTAGCCGTAGCCGACGACGCCGCCCAGATCGCGGCGATCTACGCCCCCATCGTACGAGACACAGTGATCTCCGCCGAGGAGCGCCCACCCTCGGCCGACGAGATGCGCGAACGCATCCAGAAGACGCTCGAGTGGTGGCCCTGGCTGGTCGCCGATGCCGGCGGGACGGTGCTCGGGTACGTCTACGCGGGCCGGCATCGCGAGCGTGCGGCCTATCGCTGGTCCGTCGACGTAACCGCGTACGTCGCGGAGTCGAGCCGCCGTACGGGGATTGCGCGAACGCTCTATGCCTCGCTCTTC
>SCQY01000218.1 GCA_004298665.1 bacterium
CCCTTCGCTTCGAGCGCCGCGAGCACGCCGGCGGCACGGCCGGGCACGCGCACGACCAGCTCGTTGAAGAACGGCGCCTGGTGCGCCAAGCGGAAGCCCGGCACATTGGCTACGGCGGTAGCTAGCTGCCTGGATCGCCGCAGGTTCTCCGTGGCGATCGCCTTCAGACCGCTGTTGCCGACAGCAGCGAGGTACATCGTGGCAATGAGCGCGCAATGGGCTTGGTTGGTGCAGATGTTGGAGGTGGCTTTCTCGCGGCGGATGTGCTGCTCGCGCGCCTGCAGCGTCAACACGTACGCCGTACGCCCTTGGGCGTCCACCGACTTGCCGGCCAGACGCCCGGGGAGACGGCGCAGATGCTCCTTGGTGGTCGCCATGAAGCCGACGTACGGGCCGCCATAGGCGAGCGAGATGCCGAACGACTGCGCCTCGCCGACGGCGATGTCGGCGCCCCAGTGCGCCGGCGGCTGGAGCACGGCCAGCGAGAGCGCCTCGGCCACGACGCCGATCAGCAGCGCTCCGGAGGCCTTGATGGCTTGCCGGCCGGCTTCATCCGGTGTATCCACGTTACCGAAGAAGTTCGGCGACTGCACGATGACCGCGGCCACGTCTTTCGCCGCCAGGCGCTCCGCTAGCTGCGGCCAGTCGGTGGTCCCGCCGGCCGTGTCGGGGATCTCCTCGACGGCGGCGTCGAGCCCGTCGGCGTACGTCTTCAGGACCGTGCGGTAGTTGGGGTGGACGGCCCGCGACACGAGCAGCGTCCGGCGCCCGGTGGCGTTGATCGCCATGATCGCCGCTTCGGCCGTCGCCGTCGCGCCGTCGTAGACCGAGGCGTTCGCGATGTCGAATCCGGTGAGCAGACAGATGTAGGTCTGCCATTCGTAGATCGCTTGCAGCGAGCCCTGCGAGACTTCGGCTTGGTATGGCGTGTAGGCCGTCAGGAACTCGCCGCGCATGGCAAGCGCGCCGAGCACGGGCGGAATGTAGTGGTTATAGGCGCCCGCGCCGAGGAATTGGCGGTAGGCGATGCCGGTGTCGCGCGCCGCCAGGTGCTCGAAGCGGCGCAGAAGATCGAGCTCCGCCGTAGCTTGCGGAAGGTCGAGCTTCACCTTGAGCGCGACTGCGTCGGGTACGCGCGCCAACTCATCGAGCGTCGATGCACCGACGACGGCGAGCATCTCCTCGATATCGCGCGCTGTATGTGGAGTGTACACGGGTGTGGTCGAACCTCTCGCGGACTGGACCCGCGCGCTAACCCCCTGACGCGCGAAAGGGACGGCAGCGGCCGTCCCGGTCCGCGCGTTGGTTCGACCAAGGGCGAGGTAAACCCCGCCTAGGAGTCAGACGATCCGCTAGTGCTCGCTCGACGCGACGAGCTGTTCGTAGGCCCCCGCATCCAGCAAACCGGCACGCTGGGCGTCGAGGTTCGAGACCCTGACCTTGAACATCCAGCCTCCGCTGAAGGGCTCCCGATTGACCAAGCTGGGGTCGTCCTCGAGGGTGCCGTTGACCTCGATCACCTCGCCGCCCAGGGGGGTGAAGAGGTCGCTCACGGCCTTCACGGACTCCACGACGCCAACGTTTCCGCCCTGGTCGACCCTGGCCCCCACCTTGGGGAGCTCCACGAAGACGATGTCGCCCAGCGACCCCTGCGCGTAGTCGGTGATCCCGATCGTCGCGACGTCGCCTTCGACGTTCGCCCATTCGTGTTCTTTGGAATAGAGTAGTCCCTGCGGCTGCGCCACGCTCGATCTCCTC
>SCQY01000219.1 GCA_004298665.1 bacterium
GTGATGCAGCGCCAAGGAAAGTATCCCGCTCCTCCCGGCGGAGACAACACGCGCTTGGGCCTGGAGTTCGCAGGCGACGTCGCCGCACTGGGTGCCGCCGTCACGCGCTGGCGCGTCGGCGATCGTGTGATGGGCCTGGTAGTCGATGGAGCGCAATCGCAGTACGTCGCGGTGCACGAGAGCGCGCTGGCCTCCGTTCCCGCGAACTTGAGCGACGTCGAGGCGGGTGCCGTCCCGGAGGCCTTCGTCACGGCGCACGATGCGCTCTTCACGATCGGCGGACTGCGCCTCGGCAGCGATGTGCTCATTCACGCTATCGGCAGCGGGATCTCGGTTGCGGGGCTGCAGCTGGCGCGTGCCGCCGGTGCGCGCGTTTTCGGGACAGCGCGCACGGCGGAGAAGCTCGCGCGAGCCAAGGCGCTGGGACTCGATGTGGCCGTCGACGTGAGCGCGACGCCTGCGTTCGACGAGGAAGTGCGCCGCGTGGCGCCGGAAGGCGTGGCGCTGGCGATCGATTACGTCGGCGTCTCCTATTTCGACCGCAACCTGCGCGCTTTGGCATCGCAGGGGCGCTTGGTATTGGTGGGATCGCTGGGCGGCCAGCGCGGCGAGGTCAACATGGCGTTTGCGTTGAGCAAGCGCTTGCGCATCGAGGGGACGACACTGCGTGCGCGTCCGTTCGAGCAGCGCTGCGCCGCCATCCAAGCCTTCGCGCGCGACGTGGTGCCGCTGCTGGCGCGCGGCGTGGTGAAGCCCGTCGTCGACCGCACCTATCCGCTGGCGCAGCTGGCCGAGGCGCATCGCGCCATGGAGGCCAACGTAAACTTCGGCAAGATCGTCATCGAGATTCCATAGGAGGCTCAAGTTGCGTATCGCGGTCATGGGCACGGGTGGTCTGGGTGGTTACTTCGGCGCGCGTCTAGCGCAGGCGGGAAGCGATGTGGCTTTCATTGCGCGCGGCGCCCATCTGGAGGCGATCCGGCGCGAGGGGCTACGCGTGCGCAGCGCTCTGGGAGACCTGCACATCGCACCTGCTCGCGCAAGCGCCGATCCCGGTGACGTTGGTCCGGTCGACGCGGTGATCTTCGCCGTCAAGCTCTGGGATAGCGAGCGTGCCGCCGAACAGTTGACGCCGCTGTTGGGGCCGCAGACGCTGGTGGTTTCGTTTCAGAACGGTGTGGAGAAGGACGAGACGTTGGCGCGCATCGTCGGGCGCGAGCACGTGCTGGGCGGCGTGGGCTACATCGCGGCCGCGATCGAGTCTCCGGGTGTGATCCGCCATACAGGAACGATGCAGCGTCTGCTCTTCGGCGAGCTCGACGGTACGCGTACGCCGCGCGTGGAGGCCTTTGCCGCCGCCTGTGCCGCCGCCGGTATCACCCATGAGGTCAGTCCCGACATTCGCTTGGCCACCTGGGAGAAGTTCGTCTTCCTCGTGGGCTTGAGCGCGACCACCGCGCTGATCCGTCAGCCGATCGGACCGATCCGCGCCAATGCGCGCAGCCGTGCGCTGTTCTTGCAGATCATGCGTGAGGTGGTGGAGTTGGGACGGGCCAGCGGCGTAGCGCTCGATCCCACATTCGCGGAGGGAAGGCTGGCCTTCGCCGATTCGATGCCCGCGGAGATGATGGCATCGATGGCGGTGGATCTGCAGCGAGGGAACCGCTTGGAGCT
>SCQY01000002.1 GCA_004298665.1 bacterium
GCGGCGACCCGCGCGCCCAGCGCCTCGGCTGCGGCACGCGAACGGCGCTCGTGATCGCGGTTGGTGATCACGACCCATTGCGCTCCGCCCAGCGCGCGGAGGGCAGCGAGGTCCTCCTCTTCGATCGCCAGCGGGTCGACGACGATGCTCTCCTCGCCCTGCAGGTAGAACGAATTGAAATGCAGGGCACGCTCGGGCTGCCAACGCGACCACATCCAAATCCCCTCGAGGGAAGTTCGCTGCAGCAGCGGCCGCTGATCGTGAATCATAATGGCGCATCCTCTCGGCTATCATCGTTGCGGTAGTCGCGGTCCCGCACGCGAATATCGACATGATCGCAGACGCCCATGCTCGCTCCTTGAAGGTCTGGGCCCCTCACGGGAAAAGAAGCGTTCGTGGTCCAGACCGACGCTCCCCGGCGGCGGGGCCGTTTCGCACCGAGCCCTACGGGGCCGATGCACCTGGGAAACGCTCGCACCGCGCTGCTGGCCTGGCTGGACGCGCGCGCCGGGGGCGGGCGCATCGTGCTGCGCATCGAAGATCTCGACCCGCTGCGCTCGCGGCGTACGTATGCCGACCTCATTCTGCGCGATCTGGCGTGGCTGCGTCTCGATTACGACGAAGGGCCAATCTTCCAGAGCGAGCGCGCCGCGCGCTACGCCGCCGTCCTGGAGGACCTGAAAGCGCGCGATCTCGTCTATCCCTGCTGGTGCGCACGCGCCGATCTCCACCACGCCGCCGGCGCACCCCACGCAGGCGAGGAAGTACGCTACCCCGGAACCTGCGCTCAGCGCTCCTGTACGCACGGCGTGCGCAGGCGCAAGCCCGCCTGGCGCCTGCGCACCCCATCGCGCGCCTACGCGTGGGAAGACCTGGTGCTCGGCGTGCGCAGCGAGCGTGCCGACCTCTACGGAGACGTCGCCGTACGGCGCTCCGACGGCGCTTTCGGCTACCAGTTGGCCGTGGTGATCGACGACGCCGAGTTGGGGATCACGCGCGCCGTCCGCGGTGAGGATCTGGTGACCTCGACACCGCGGCAGCTCGCGCTCCATGAGCTCCTGGGCTATCGGCCGCCGCGCTTCGGCCACGCACCGCTCATGCTCGACGACGCGGGACGCCGCCTCGCCAAACGCGCGCCCTCGACGACGATCGCCGGCTTGCGCGATGCCGGCCACGATCCGCGCGCCGTCGTCGCCGAACTAGCGGCGGGCCTGGGCTGGACCGCTCGAGGCGAGCGTCTCTGGCCGCACGACCTGCTGGCCGCAGGCTTTGGCCTCGACCGGCTCCGCGCGCATCGCGAGCGCCGGCGTGCGTAGCCGGCTGCGCGCCGCAGCGCTGATCGCGTTTGCCGTCTTCGCACTCGCCGGCTGCCAGCGCGTGGGCAGCGAGCGTTGGGGGACGCCGCATGCGCTGCGTATCGGCATCGTGAGCGATCCCTCCTCGCTCAATCCGCTCTTCGTCACCTCGCAGGTGGGCGTCGACATCGGCCAGCTCTTCACGGAGACGCTGGTCGGGCTATCGCCGCGCAACGAACTGGTCCCGCTCGCGGCGCAGCGCATACCTTCGCGCGCCAACGGCGACGTCTCGCCCGACGGACACACCATCACCTACCATCTGCGTCGCAACGAGCGCTTCGCCGACGGCACGCCGCTCACATCGGCCGACGTCGCCTTCACGTACCGCGCGATCCTCGACCCGCGCAATCCTATTACCGAGGCCGAGCCCTACCGGCGCATCGCCTCCCTCACCACCCCCGATGCCTACACGGTGCGCATCCGACTGCGCAAGCCCTGGGCCGCCGCCGTCTCCGAGCTTTTCGCCGCCTCCGACTACGCCTACGGCATCCTGCCCGCGCATGCGTTCGCCTCCACCGATCTCACGCATGCCGCGTGGAACGAGCATCCCTTCGGGAGCGGCCCCTTTCGCGTCGTTGCCTGGCACCACGGTGACGAGATCGTTCTCGAACCCAATCCCCACGCGCGCCGCGC
>SCQY01000220.1 GCA_004298665.1 bacterium
CATAACCGTGGCTGCTGCGAACCTATTGTTCCCGGCTACGCAGTGGGTGGTCGCGGCGTGCGCTGGCGCCCTCGGTATAGCTGCCGGCGCCGGGCTTGTGATGCTCGATGCGTGGTCTGAATCTCTCCTTGAAGCGCGGTTCCCGAGTTGGCCGTTGTATTCGCCGCTCGTCTCCCTGCTCGTTGGCGCCGCTACACTCTGCGCGGCAGTTGCTATAGGATCATCGTTTCTTCTGCTTGTGCCGAGTGCTAGCTTAATCATGAGCATTGCTGGCACGCTACTTGCACCGCTGGTGTATATTGCTCTCTTGAGTGTACTGGCGAAGGTAAAGCGGGGTGGGGGGAGAGCGACGCTCTAATGATGCGTGCTCCTGCATGGCCGGCGCGCCGTGAGTCCGTCATCATTAAAGCGTACGCACCTTATGCTGCTCTTCTCGCGACGATCTCTGCGAGCGGATGTCGCCCCGCGGCGGCGAAGTCGGAGGAACCCCTGTCACTCGACGATCGCGATTCATGCGCGTCGAGGCGGCCAGCGCCCGTTGACGATACGGTCTTCACAACCATCGACGGCGATAGAACGATGCTCGTCCGATTGACTGTACCCGGGAAGCATCCGCATGTCGCAATCCATCTGTATCCTAGGCCGTGAAGACGCTGCGTTGGTTCTCTCGGTCTGGCGTGCGTCCGGGGATGCGATACCTCGACCAATGAAGAGCTGGTCGTCGCAATGCGTTGCGATGTGTGCCAGCCTGCGATTGAGTGCTTTGGCCTCGCTCGAGAGGATCTGCATCGGAACGCATGGTCGCCGTGATAAGCTGAGACACAAGCTCCTAGAACACAAGGCGCCGTTTTGCGCGAGCTGGAGTATGCTATAGTGGCTGTGTGGGTTCATTGTTGCGTTTTGCGTCTGTTTGATAGCGAGGAGGCACCGTGGAGGATGGTACGGGGATGTTGGTTGCCGTCGCGGCTGTAGGAGTCGGCGGCTACGATGCTATCGTGGCGACGATGTCCCTGGGTATCGTACCCTGGGGGATTGTTTTTGGGATAGCTGGGTTTGCCTTGATGCGGTCGGCGGGGCACGCTATAGTGCGCGCCTTCGCGCCAGTAGAGTAGAGCCGAGAAAGACAGTGCTTACCGCAGTCGCGATCATCTCGGTTGCTGTCGTAATCGTTCCTGTCCGTCGGATAGCGGCGTGCTTCCCAACGATCGCATCATCGGAACGAGAGGCTGTAAATGACCGATAAGCGCGCCAGTGCCGCACAGGATAGCGGCGGGACTCGTCCGCCATTTGTTCGAGATGTCTCCGCGCCGGCGGGGAGTGAGGGATCGAACCCTCCGTTTCTGCAATGAATCTTGATGAACAGCGGCGTGCGCTCAGCTTTGCCGCTGCTACATCAGGCGGGTTCGAACAGAGTGGTTATTCCTGGAGCGACGTCCCGGTCGGCATTTATTCCGCTACGTTGGACATGAAGATATGGATCAAAGGTCGGCCTGGCTCGTACGGTCTTCGCTGCTTTTTTACTCTCGGCGATGGACGCAAGGTATGCGCAACCGTGTTCCGCTCAGGCTGCGCGCCGAGCAAAAGGCGATGCCTTACGATTGACGGCGTGGTTGATATGCGAGAAGCTGCAATCGGGAGTATGGGCATTGTGACGTTCTCGCACAACGGCAAAGGTAACCCGGTTATCGAGCATTGGGATGGGCCTCAGAGAGTGCGTTGCTCTGATAGTGCGTGCGAGGAGCCAGACTAAGCCGTCCAGTAGATAGATCCAGCCGTCCGCGTATAGCGAGGGGGTATCGCAGAACCTTCCCTGCGCCGCGGATCGAGCCCTACTTGCCACAGGTGGTCGCTACGCTTCATGGATTGCGACTTCTTTGCAGCAGCTATTTGCGTTTCTTGCGCGCGCTGGCCGCGATCTCCGTCAAAGGCTCGTCCTCGTAGGCGCGCGCCTCGTCTGCATATTCCCGGAGGACCTGCACCGAACGGTGGCCGGTACGCCGCTGGATTGCGATCTCCGGCACCCCAGCAGCGTAGGCCGATGTCGCGAATCCGCGACGCAGGGAGTGGCCAGCGAAGTCACCCTCGAGTCCAGCCGCTTCGGCGCATCGCTTAATCATCCGGGCGATATGCTCGGGCGTCAGCGCGCGCTCGCGGAGGCCGCCGTCCGGCCAGAGCCCACGGAAGATGGGGCCGCGCTCGATGCCGGCGGCATCTAGCCAACGACGAAGCGCGCGCACCGGGCAGAGCGCCTCATCTTGCAGGCGTGCAATCCCGACGGTACGCCCCTTGCTAGTTTGGTCCGTCTTGCTCCGGCGAATCAGTACCTTCATTCCTTGACGCTCGAACGTGACGTCAGTGACGCGCAGCGCCGCTAGCTCCGACCGGCGCGCACCCAGCGCGAAGCCCAACAGAAGGAGAGCCCGGTCGCGGAGAGGGCGCAGGCCGCACGCGTCAGCGGACGGGAGCGCCGAGCGAAGCCGGTCCCAGGTTAGCGGCACTTTCTTGTGTGGGGGAGCACCCTTCTCGCGGCGGATCCCACGCATCGTTTCAATGACGATGAAGGAGCGAGTAGGGTCCTCTTTACGGCTGGTGCCGGTGTGCACGTAAATCGCGTGCAGTGCCGCGAGGTAGACCTCAATCGTCGACACCGCGAGCCGCTCGTACTCCGCTAGCCACGAGAGATACCGCGCGATCGCCTCCGGCCGCGCGGGATACACTATCTCCCGCCGGTGGCGGTCGGTACAGTAAGCCTCCCAGCGCTTGAGGCCGACGTCGTACATGCGGCGCGTATTGCTCGCCTTCGACGCGCGGCGATAGCGTTCGACAATGCGATCAAGGCGTGCACAACTAGCTACGACTTCGGCCTTCGTGGGACGCTGGCGCGGAACGAGCGCAGTGCTACCTGCGGAGCTGCCCCGCTTCGTCGATGCCCCCCGCTTCATCATTGAACCGGCCGAATCGTAGTGGGCAGTGGTGCGCCGGACTCGATGTTGACCTCGATTGGCGGGAGCCAATGCACGATCAGCGTGCGCGTGCCGCTGCGTGGCCCCGTCCAGAAATGATGCCAGTGGGCCGTACGAATATCCCCACGCGGCCGGGCGTGGATTCCTTCGCCTCGTTGTAAATCCCCGCTGCCGCCGGCGCTAGCTGCGCGCAATACTGCGCCGATGCGGACGCCGACGTCCCACGTCGTCACGCGCTCCGGCGCAAACGTACGTGGACCATCCTTGGTCTTCGTTGGAGCCGGAAAATGCGGTTCTAAGGCGCCAGGTGGGGCGTCAGCGTTCTGTGCGCACAAGTAAAGCGAATGCGGTGCAACGATATTCAGCATGTCCCGCCACCCTCTGTTGAGTAGGTCGTGCTTGGCCTCACTTAGCGCGGCAGGTGCTCCTTTCTTTATTTGGGCCAGCACGGCGGCGAGCGACTCCGTAATCGTGGGCCGGTCCAGGTGGAGAATCGCTGGACGGAAGCCCGCGCTCGTGTCCAAGAGCCAGCGCAGCTCAGGGCGACCCGTGTTCGAGTCGTACTCGAGGTGGACGAAGAAGCCGAAGACCGTGGCATCGTCGCGCGAGAGCGGCAGCTCGGACCAAGTGACGTATGGGCACCACGTCGGTAAGTGTCGGAGGGCGTCCGATGGGAGACGGTCATCGACGCCTCCCGCGATCAGTTCACGTGCTAGATCTACGTCAAAGCGGTACACAAGCTGCGTCGCACGCCAAGCCGCAAGCGTGACGATTAGTAGAGCGTCGTCCGTTGCGTGGGCCACCGCAGCGAGATCGTCATCGTTCACTGCGTGGATACTCTTGGCGACGCCGATGCCGCCGGCGATTGGTAGATAACACCACGCCGGCCAGTCAGGAAGACCACGACCGCGGTGCGCGCGAAGGTAGTCGACCTGCTTCCAGCAGCCCGGATAGCGACGTGCGATCTCAGCAGCGTGCAGGAGTGGGCGTGGCGTGTCAGCCTTAGCCAACACGGTCTCCCACATACGCGACGTCGTACGCCGCACGTGCCTTGGCCTTTGAGAGCGTGTGCGGACGATCGGCGGCGACGAAGCGAAACGCCGTCAATCTACGAGGGAGAGCCACCATTAGCGTATGCCTGCCATCACGCGAGTCGCAGCAGCGCCGAGCGTAGCATGCGCGCTTCTACGGACGAGAGGCGTCGTCCCAAGTATGCCGGCGGTACGGCCACGCGCATGATCCCGGCGGATAGATGGTAGGGCTTCCCCCCTAGGAGTACGTCGACGAGCGTCATGCGGCCGCTCTGCTGCAGATCCCCTGCATAGCGGATCGAGTCTCCGAGGATGGTTGCGCACGCCTCGACGGCCGCATCGAGCGTCGGCGCCTCGACGGCGACGGCGACGCCATCCGAGTCGCTCGGTTTCGGAGCGCTGAAGGACAGCCACCAGTGTTGGTCCGTCATCGTGCTACGGCGTCCTCCGTCATCACACTCGCTCACGCGCCCACGTGGCGAAATCGTCAAGGTACATCTCGGTCTCCTTGGCGCGGCGGCCGCGCAGGTAGACCAAATCGCGCCCGGTAGCTGTCTCAGCGACGATCCCAACCGCCCACAGGAGCTTCTGCCGCGGTCCACGGTAGCACCCGACGGCGATCTCTGCGGATGTCACGGTGCCTCCCGTTGGGATACTGCTGCCGGTGGCATACCGTCGTGGAATTCACGTTTCCACTGCCTCCGACCGCGAAATCCAACAAATGTTACTAGCGCGATGCTTGCCCCGAAGGTTAGCAGGAAGATCCCGCTAAGGCCACTGTAAGTCTGAAATGCGAGCGGCAAGGCGAAAAATTGTTGCAGCCCCGGCGGCGCGAGAGCCGGAGGCGCTACGTCCAGCGACCACTTTACCGTGAATAGGCCGACGCTCAAAGCTGTACACGCGAACGCAATCTCGTAGTGCGCGTAGCGTGAGACGCGCACGAATACGTAGGCAGCAACTGCGGCGGTGATAATCGTCAAACCAATGTAAACGCTCGGCATAGGTCCTCCTTCACATCTCGTTTGTCGGATCGGCGGCTAGCGTTGACGGAGCGTTAGGACGCCGGCGCTTAGCACATGCGAGAGCGATTCCAGTCGCGAAGAGAACGGCGTCTTGCGCGGCCCGCGCGTCAGCTTCTGAGAGCTTACGGTTCCGATATGCGGGCGTCGGCGGCACCGGCAACGCGCCACCGACGATCCGGAGCTGCTCTCCACCGATTGTAACCGCTGCGCAGTAGCACGTGGTCCGCGGGGGGCGTGGGGCACGTAGGTTTAGAACACGGATGGGGTCGCCAATAATCGCCTGGCTAGTTCTCACGGCGTCCTCAAAGCGCTGGCTCGCGACGAACACGACGAAAGCAGTCGTGCTGTCGCCTCCATGGCGTTTCGCGAATGACAGCCACCACCAACGCTTTCGAGTCATCGCGCGCGCCGCTGCTTATTAATCATAGCGGTGTCCCCTTCGGTCGCGTTCTTCGTCGGCGCGCCAATAATAAAAGCGTCCATCAGCGCCGCGGCGCAGCCCGCCACCTGGTAACGGGAAAACTCCAGTGGCGATGCCTGCTCCGAGGGCTAAAATAAACATCCCCACGAAGCCGGTAATGATGATGGCGGCGGCGAGCTGTATGCCGTGGTAGATACTGGACGCGGTCAGGCCAACGTAAACATTCGGCATACTTCCTCCTTTCGGCTGGCGCCAGAAAACTGTCGCTATCACTTCTGCCTTAAAGCGTTGCTCATTCACGTCCTCGCATCCGACGCGTCTCCTCGATCTCCTCGATGGCGGAAGGCACGTCACGGGCGATAACGACACCGCCCGCAAGTACCGCTACGACGCCAGTCGCGAGGGCGCCGAGCCGCAAGACCGATACGATCATCGCGTGATCGGGGTGTATGCCGAATGCGACGAAGAGTAGGCTTGCTAGCGACGCGTTAACGGCGACCACAGCCGCAACCGCGACGACCGTAAGCGCCGCCCCAGCACCTCTGAGCCACCACCGTTCCTTAGCCATCGTTCCCCTCCCCAAAGATCAGCGGTTGACGTGATTGCCGGCGAGGTCGAACGTCTGCCGCTGGCCACCGGAGGTCGAGGCGCATACGACCGTTACGCTCGAGTGTTGATCGTTGGCTACCGCCACTAGCGTAAGATTGTGCCGCGCGCAGATCGTCGTCTCCTCTTCATGTAATACGACCGCTCCACCACTAAATAAGAGGCCGATCACCCCTCCTACCACTAGAACAATGAATCCCATGCGCGCCCGGCGCTCGATTGCGAAGTGACGGCTGGCGAGTA
>SCQY01000221.1 GCA_004298665.1 bacterium
GTACGTTCCTCGAGCCACTGTAACATGGGACCTCCTTGCGAGACGGGGCTAGCTGTAGGCGATGACGATGCGGTCGGATACCGCCGTCTCGTACTGAATCCAGGTAATCTCCGCCGTACCGCTCTGCTCGCGCATCGGCAACGGATCCAAGCCGCGCGGGGCGGGGCCGGACTCGTGCCTGCCGAGCTTATCGTAGACGGAGCCGTGGCACGGGCAGATGAACTTTCCCGCGCCGTCATCCCAGTTGTAGCGGCAACCGAGGTGCGGACAGATGGGGCTGAAGATCACGAAGCCCAGCGAGACGACCGGGTAGTGAACGTCACCGCCTTTCGTGGCGAAGAGATCGGGCCGATCGGCGTTGAGCTGCTGCTGCTCGGCCGGCGTGAGGCGCAAACCCCAGACGTACTCGCGGCTCGCCGTCTCCAAATAGCCGTCCTGAGCCTTGTGCGTAAAATACAGCTTCATCGGCGCCGAACTGCCGCCGGCCTGAAGCGCCGCGAATTCCTTCGGTTCGATCGCGGCCCAACGCTTGGTGCCGGAAAGCACTTCCTCGGTGGGGACGAGCGAGCCGACCAAAGAGACGGCCAGCGTGACGCCAACCAAGCCTCCCAACGTTACAGTGGCCCGCGCCAGAAAGGTTCGGCGCGAAATTTCATCTGGTGTGCCCGGGTCATCGTAGGCGGTGGCATGCTCAGCCATTCAGGTGCCCTCCGGGGGAGGAGAATACGTTCCACGAGAACGGGCTCCTGCTTGCTGCCGAAGCGCTGCTGGCAATTCCCGCGTTCGATGCGGTAGAGTTGAGCAATGACTGTGCAGGCGCAGCGCGTCCCCACTGCGGCGAGGCATGAACGGGCCACGGCGCTCGCGGGCGCTGCGTTGGTAGCCGTCTCCGCATGCGGCTTTGCCACGCTCGGCATCTTCGGCAAGCTGCTCATGGCACGAGGCTTTGATCTGCAAAGTACGCTGGCGTGGCGCTTTGGCGGCGCAGCGCTGCTCCTGTGGATCTGGATGCTCGCGCGCTCGCGCTGGCGCATCGCCGCCGCGCAGGCGGCCATCGCCTTTGCGATGGGAGCCATCGGCTACGCGCTCCAAGCGACGCTCTACTTCGTGACGATGGACCATATCGGCGTCGGCCTCACCTCACTTCTTCTCTATACGTATCCAGCGTTTGTCGCGCTGCTGGCGTGGCTCGTAGATCACGAGCGCCCCACATGGGCGCGCGTGGCGGCCCTCGTGGCGGTCTTCGCCGGTACGTCGCTGGCCGCCGATCCGCGCGGCCCGCACCCGGATCTCTTCGGGCTCGTCATCGGCCTCTGCACTGGGGCCTGGTACGCCATCTATCTCACGGTGGGAACGCGCTTGGTGCGTGCTGTGGACTCGCTGGCCGCCAGCGGATACGTCTGCCTTGGGGCAGCAGCGTCGTTCCTGATCGCCGCGCTATCGGGCAAGGGGCTCGATACCCCGCAGTCGACGGTGCAAGTGGCACTCATCGTAGGTATCGTCGTCGTGGCGACCGTGATTCCGATCGTCGCGCTCTTCGCGGGTATGCGGCGCCTGGGCACGCCTCGTGCGGCCCTGCTCTCCACCCTCGAACCGGTCGTGACCGTCGCGCTGGGCGCCGTGGTCCTCGGCGAACGGCTTGGACAAGCCGAGCTGGCCGGCGGAGCCCTGATCGTAGCGGCATTGGTCCTGCTTCAGCTCTCTGGGCGCCCCGCGAGCGGCTATCTGGACGCCAACTCTGTCAAGAATAGGTAAAGTACGTCCACGGGAAGGTCGGGACACGCACTCGAGCCAGGCCTTGGCCGCGGGCAACAGCGAACCGGTATGATCGTGTGACCGTCATCACTAGATGGTCGTCCAAGAATTACCGGGGGTCCCTGGAGATGCACGAAGTCGCCGAGCGAGCGCTCGATATCGCCTACTACGAGATCGCCTATCGGGACGAATCCGTCCTCGATGCCTTGTTGAACTACGGCAATGCTTCCCCGGACCGGGCAGAGCGCGTCTACCGGGACGAGATCCGCCCGCGGATCGCGCGGGCCCTGGCACCGCGCCGGCGCGAGATCGTCTCCGCCGCGCGGGCCCGGCGATCATCCCCCGGCGGAGCATAGGGCGCTCGCCTGCGCTCAAAGGAAGGTGCATCAGCGCCGCGTACTGCGACCACGAGATGATTCGTGGTCGTTTTCTTTCCGGACTCGCCGGCGGCGTGGTGCTCGTCCCCAGTCTGTTGACCGCAGCTGCAGCCGCCCCGCTCGCGGGCGACCGCGCCCGAGCCTCGTTCTCGCGCGGGGCCATCGCCCCAGGGCGCGCCATGCCCGCAATGACTGCCCCCATGGCCGATGGCCGGGAGTTCACACTGGCGTCGTTGCGCGGCCACCCCTTGTGGATCAACTGCTTCGCGACGTGGTGTGAGCCGTGCAACCAGGAGATGCCGACCATCGTCTCCATCGCGCGACGCTACGCGGGGCGCGGCTTACGGGTACTCGGCATCTCGATGAGCGAGAACGCCGCGGTGCTCCCAGCATTCATCAAAGAGTACGCCATCCCGTTCCCCGTCGT
>SCQY01000222.1 GCA_004298665.1 bacterium
ATGCGCCACGCCCACGGTGATCCAGCCAACGGCGCCGCCTGGTCCCTGCGCTTCGAGATCGGCGTCGTCGACGGAAGTGTGCGCCGGTTGGTCGCGGCCTGCGCGCTGCCCGCCGAGCAGCAGCGCCGGCGCGTGGTCCCGGAGCCCGAACGCTTGCGCTGGCGCCAGCGCTTCAGCTACCTGTTGAACGAGCTGCACTCCGACCAGGTCGACGAAGGCTTGGTACGCGGGCTGCTGCGTTCACTCTTGCGGGACCTGGCACGCTTGAGCGACCCCGCCGGAGCGCCAACACCGGGAGGGGGACACGCCGTGCTGAGCGCGGTCTTCCGCTATATCGACGAGAACTTCGCGCAGCCTATCGGCCTAGAAGACGTGGCCCGCGCCGCGGCCCTCTCCCCGGCCTATCTCACCGATCTCGTACGCCGTCATACTGGCCGGCCCGTACATCGTTGGATCACCGATCGCCGCCTGCGCGCAGCGCGCGTGCTGCTCGCCGAGACCGATGCCTCGATCTCGACGATCGCCATCCAGAGCGGCTTCAACGACGCGCGCAACTTCTGCCGCCGGTTCCGCTACGCTACAGGGCGCGCTCCACGCGATTGGCGCGCGGCCATCCGTCAGTCAGCCAAGGTGCGCGCGGCCGACGATCTGCTGTGGGGAGAAATCGTCGTCGACCGTGCCATCGAGGATCACGGCAGCATACGCGCATTAGTTGAACGCCTGGGGTTACTCGCCGACGAAGACGCGATCACGCGCGAAGCACTCGCAACGACGCGCGCGATCTACCGCGCCTCCCTGATCGTCATCGTCAATCGCGATGAAGGGTGCGACCGCTGGGAGTGCGCTGACGCCGGCAACGAGCTGTGCTTGGCGGATATCGAGCCGCTGCTCGCTTTGGTCCTCGACGGCCAGACGATCGTGGCGCGGGTCGGAGGCGCCGCCGCGATGATGACGCCCATTCGTGCCGGCGCGCGCTGCATCGGCGGTATCGTCGTGGTGAGCCGCACCAACCGCGCGTACTCCGCATACGAGCGTGGATTGCTGGCAATGATCGGCACGGTGCTGGGACTCGCCCTGCACCGAGGCAGCGGCGAAAGAATTGGCCGCTTGGGACGAAAAGATGCGCGTTGTGCACGCGTTCCACAACGGGATATCATCACACCATGAGTGAGGAGGGCGCGATGCAACGGTTCCTCGGTGCCGCGGTCGCGGCATTGGCGCTTGCGGGATGCGGCGGTGGATCGTCCGTACCCGCATCCAGCGCGGCGATCACGGCGGCCTCGGGGCAACAGGTCTTCCGCTACGACACGTTCGGCGACGAGGCGTTCTGGACGAACACGCTGCACATGAATCAGGTGGTGCAGAGTGCTGTCGACCCGACGACGGCACTCTCCGTGGGACTCAAGGTCGATGCCGATGCTCTGCCGCCGGATGTGCTGGCCGCTCTGCAGGCTGGGCAAATCAACCTCAAGAGCCCGGCCACCACCGTCACACTGCTGAAGCTCAACGCTGTAGTCGGCATCCAAGCGACGGTCGATGCTAAGAACAATATCACGAGCTTGGGCATATCGTGCGCGCTCTGCCATTCCACGGTCGACAACCGCATCGCGAAGGGCATCGGGTCGCGCCTCGACGGCTGGCCCAACCGCGATCTCAATCCTGGCGCCATCATCGCGCTCTCGCCGGCGGTGACCACGGCGCAGAAGGCAGTCTACAACTCGTGGGGTGCGGGCAGGTACGACCCACGCTACAACGAGGACGGCAAGAACGGCCCGGTGCTGATCCCCCCGGCATACGGCCTAGCCGGAGTCAACCTGGCCACCTACACGGGCGACGGTGACGTCGGCTACTGGAACCGCTACGTAGCCATCACGCAGATGCACGGCATGGGCAACTTCTCCGACCCACGGCTGGGCATCGTCGTCACCGCGGCAACCGACCTGGTGAATCCGGTGATCCCGGCGCTCGTGGCCTACGAGCTGAGTTTGGCTAAGCCTGCTGCCCCCAGCGGCAGCTACGACGCGGCGGCGGCGGCGCGCGGCCAGGTGGTCTTCAATGGCGCAGCCCGCTGCGAGACCTGCCACAGCGGCGCGACGTTCACCGACGCCAACGTCAGACTCCACCAACCCGCGGACAGCGGCATGGATCCCACCTGGGCTTCGCGCAGCGCGACCAAGGAGTATCGCACCACCCCGCTGCGCGCCCTCTGGCAGCATCCGCCGTACTTCCACGACGGCAGCGCCCCCACGCTGGCGGCCGTGGTCGACCACTACGACTCTTATCTGAGCCTCGGCTTGAGCGCCCAGCAGAAGAGCGACCTGGTGCAGTACCTCACGTCGCTGTAACCTCGTCCTTCTGGATGACTGCCTCGCCAACGATCACGGTCTCGCCGCGCTGGTTGATGCACGTGGAGCGGCAGCGGATGCGCCGCCGCTCCGGCATCACCTCGATCACTTCGGACGAAGCCGTAATCGTGTCGCCTGGATAGACGGGGGCGCGGAACTTCAGCGTCTGCGAGACGTAGATGCCTCCGGGGCGTCCCAGCATCAGCGCGTTGGCCGTCGAGAGCAGCGAAGCGGTGAGCATGCCGTGCGCGATGCGCCCGCGGAAGCGCGTGGCAGCGGCGTAGGCCTCGTCCGTGTGCAGCGGGTAGCTGTCACCCGAGAGCTCGACGAAGCGCGCGATCTCCCGGTCCGTGATCTCTTTGGTGAACGTGGTCTTCTGTCCGACGGCGTACTCCTCGAAGCGCCGCTCGGGGAAATCAATCATCGTCATCTCTTTTCTGTCTAGGCGCGTTGTAGGACGATGCGCCCGGCCGAGCCGAGCGCGAAGAGGAGCAAGGCCGTGCCAACGCAGGCATTCGCCAGCGGGACGGCGCGCCGCTCCCAGGTCACGGCGCGCGCCAGGCGCGCGAAGGCGCGCGCCAGCTCCGGCGCCGAGGACGTCTGGGCGTAGGTTCCGTGGCCGGCGGCGGCGATGGCCTCGAGGCCGGGAGCATCCAGCCCCGCCCGCTCGTTGGTGCCGGGGATGGTGGCCGCCGTCTGAGCTAGGCCGATGCCGACGGTATCGATCACTACACCGCGCGAGCCCAACGTCTGTGCCACGTGCTGCGGGTCCGGCGGACGATTGTTCTCGCCGTCGGTAAGCAGAATGATCGCGCGCCGTCCGCGCGCCGGAAGCAGGCTGGCCGCCGTGGCCAACGCGGCGCCAATGGCGGTGGCGCCGTTCGGCGTTGGAATGCGCTCGAGAGCCAGACGCTGCTCCGCGCGATCCTCGGTAGGCGCCAGCACGACCTGCGCCGTCGAAGCGAAAGCCACAACGCCCAGCCTCGTTCCCTCCGGGAGCGCATCGACGAAATCGCGCGCAGCGGCTCGCGCCGCAACGGCGCGGCTCGGCGAGAAGTCATCCGCTCCCATGGAGCCGGAGGTGTCGACACAAAGGACCGCCGCGGCGTCGTGCGTGGGCAACGGCACGGCGATCCGCGGTGCAGCGAGCGCAACAACCAGCAATGCAGCCGCCAGATACGGGAGCGCACGCAGCCAAGCCAACATGCGGCCGGCGTCGCGCGCGAATGGAACCACGGCCGGAAGCGAGCTGTAGGCCAGCGTACGCGCGCGCTGCGCCTTCCGCACGGCCGACCCCCACCAGGCGAGCGCGCCCAGCGGCACCAAGAGCAGCAGCACCCAGGGATGCGCGAAGCTCAGCATACGTCCAAGAGATCGGCGGCACGCGTCGTCTCGTCGAAGAGACGCGCACGCCAGCCTAGGCCTGTGAGGCGCTCGAGCAAGGCAGCCTCACGCTGAGCGCAGGCCTGCGCATGGCGGCGCGCCGCTGCTTCGTCGATCCACAGCGTCCGAACGCTGCCGTCCGCGGCATCTCGCAGGCGCACCGCACCGCGAAGCGGGATCCCTTCGCGCCATGGGTCGGCGGCCACCATCGCCGCGCACCAGCGGCGTTGCGGCAGGCGCGCCAAATGCCGATCGCCGAGCAGCTCCTCAAGCGTATAGATCTCGCCGACGAGCAGCAGCGCTGCGCCCGCGGGGAGCGTACGGTCGAGATAGGCGAGCGCAGCGGCGTCGATCGCGCACCCGTTCGCTCCCGGCGCCGCGCACTTCCAGGCGAGCGTGGCCGCACGCTCTCCGCGCAGGCCGCCCAGCGGCACGGGCGCGCCGTTCGCAAACAGCCAGAGTTGGTCGCGCCCGCGCGCCGCCCCTAGCCAGAGCGCCACGAGATCGAAGGCTGCGTCCCGCAGCGACCGGCGCCGGCCCAGCGCCATGCGCGGCCCAGCGTCGAGAGCGCAAGCCAAGGCCAGCCCCGACTCTTCGAGCATCTCGCGCATTTGGAGCACGCCCGTGCGCGCCGTGGCCGCCCAATCGATGCGGCGAGGATCGTCGCCCTCCGCGTAGGCTCGTAGTTCGGCGAACTCCAAGCCGTCGCCGCGCAGCAAGGGCCGCCCCTCACCAGCCGGACCGCGCGCGCGCAGGCGCAGCAATCGGCGGCGCAGGTGATCGCTCAGCGCGCGCGCCTGCTCCATCGGCTACGCCGGTCCGAACGGGAGGTGCGTCTCGCCGTTCTCGCCGGCAACTTCGAAGTCGGAGGCGCGCAGCTCGCGCACACTGGAATCGACCGAGCGCAGCGGCCTCATCTCCTCCCCCGCCGAATTCCCGAGCTTCGCGTAGAACTTACGCGCCGAAGGCAAGAGCCTGGCTTCGAGCGAGCCGATGGCCTCGTTGTACGACTTGACGGTGCCCTCGAGATTGTCGCCTACTTTGACCAGGAAATTTCCCACCCGCCGCAGGCGATCGTAGAGCTCGCTGCCAAGCGCCCCGATCTCGCGCGCGTTGTCCTCCAACTGCCGCTGATCCCAACTGTAGGCGACGGCTCGCAGCATGGCGATCAGCGACGTAGGGCTGGCGATGAAGACGCGATGATCCACGCCCACTTCGATGAGCGTGGGGTCCTGCTCCAACGCGGCGCTGAAGAACGCTTCGCCCGGTACGAACATGAAGACGAAATCGGGGGCGCGCCCGTCGTGGCGCGCGTAGGCGCGCTTGCCGAGCGCAACGACGTGATCGCGCAAGTGCTTGGCATGGAGGCGCAGGTACTGCTCGCGCGCCGCTTCGTCGGTCGCCTCGACGGCGTCGAGATAGGCGGAGAGCGGCGCCTTGGCATCGACGAAGATGACTTTGTTGCCGGGGAGCTTGACGGTGAGGTCGGGCCGGTCGCGGCGCTCCTGCGACTCCGTCACCGTCTGCTCGTCGAAGTCGCAATGTTCGAGCATGCCCGCCAGCTCGACGACGCGCCGCAGCTGGATCTCACCCCAGCGCCCGCGGACCGTCGGATTGCGCAGCGCCTGGCGCAGTCCCGACGTCTCCGAGCGCAGCGTGGCCGCCTCGTGCTGAAGGCGCTGCTGCGTCTCGAGAAGTCCCTCGACCTGTTTGGTCAACCCGGCGTAGGCGCCCACGCGCTTGGCCTCGAGCTCCCCAATCTTCGCGTCGACTTTCTCCAGGGACTCGCGCACGGGCTTCACCAGCTCGCCGATCGCCTGCTGTCGTTTCTCGAGATCGCCCTTGGCCGATTCGTTCACCTTTGCCAGCGTCTCGTTCGCAAGCTGGAGGAAGCGCTCGCTGTTCTTGTCCAGAGCGGCAGCGCTCAGCGCGGCGAAGCTCGCTGAGAGCTCCTCCTTCAGCCGTTCGACGGTGGCACGCTCGCGCTGGACGCCCTCGCGCTCGGCTTGCAGGCCGCCCTCGACGGCGGCGAGGCGTTCAGCCGTTGCAGCGTGAACGGCACGCAGGTCGGAGAGCTCGCTCTCGCGATGCTGCAGCGTGGCGAGCGCGCCGTCACGCTCGCGCGCGAGCGCGTCGCGCTCCGCGGCGAAATGCCCCTCGAGCGACGCGAGCTGGCTGCGTCCGAAGAGCCACGCCAGAACGCCGCCGATGAGCAGAGCGATCAACCCGCTGACGAGATACCCGAGATCCATGGCTCGTGCATGCTCAACTAGGAGAGAAACTCCTCCTGCTCTCTACCTTGCGTCCATCCACGCTTCGAACTGCTCCGCGGGCATGGCCATACCGTACCAGTGCCCCTGAGCCAGATCGCAGCCCTGTTCGGTCAGCCACCGTGCCTGATGCTCCTCCTCCACGCACTCGGCGACGATGCGCCGTCCCAGCGAGTGTCCCAGAGCGATCATGGCCCGTACGATGGCGGCATCCTCCTCGCGGTCGGGGAGCTCGCGTACGAAGCTTCCGTCGATTTTAATGGTATCCACGGGAAGCTGCTTCAGATGCATGAGCGACGAGTATCCCGTACCGAAGTCGTCGAGCGCCACGGTGACGCCCAGCGCGCGGCAGTCCCGTAGAAACGCGCAGGCGGCGGCGGCGTCGGCCATGGCGGCCGTCTCCGTGAGCTCGATCTGCAGGTAGGCCGGGTCGACGCCGCTGGCATTCAGCAGGTCGCGCAGCTCGCCCAAGAGCGCCGGCTCTTGGATGCTGCGCCCGGAGATGTTGCAGGCCACGATCAGGTCGCGTCCGGCATGCGCCCAGCGCCGTACGTGCTCGATCGCGATGCGCAGCCCCCAGATGTCCAGCCCGTAGATCAGCCCAGCCTCCTCGGCCAACGGAATGAACTCCGCGGCGTTGCGTACGCCAAGCTCACCGTCGTGCCAACGCAGCAACCCTTCGGCCCCGACGACGCGCCCCGTCCGCATCTCGATCTCCGGCTGAAAGTAGAGACGGAACTCCCGCTCCTCGCGCGCGCGGAGGACGTTGCGATGGAAGCGCCGTTTGGCCTCGAGCCGCTCACCGATCTCTTGACTGTAGAAGTGATAACGGCCGCCGCCCTCGCCGCGCGCGGAGGCGATGGCGGAGGAGGCACAGGCCAGCAACTCCGAGGGATCGCTCGCATCACTGGGATGGAGCGCGATGCCGATGCTCGCCGAGACCAGTAACTCGTTGCCGTCGATCGTCGTGGACTCGTTGATGCAGTCGCGCAGGCGGCGCGCAACGTCGGCGGCGGCCTCGGGAGTACGTGCCTCGGCGATCACTTCGAAGGCGTCACCGCCTACGCGCGCAAGAAAATCGCCGTCGCGCAGGGCGCCGCGCAGACGGTGCGCGCACTCCACCAGCAGGCGGTCACCGATGGCGAATCCCAGAGCCGTGTTGATCCCGCGGAATCGATCGAGGTCGACGCCGATGACGGCGAAGGAGCGCGTTGCAGCGTCGTGCGCGTCCGTCATCTCGGAGAGCCGGGACTCAAAGCTGGCGCGGTTGGGCAGTCCCGTCAGCTGATCGAAGGTGCGCAGGTTGCGGATCTGCTCCTGCTGGGCGCTTTGGCGAACGAACTGCGCGAAGAGCGAAGCCAGCAGCTCGACGTAGACATGGTCCTCTTCCTGGAACGGCACGGCGCGCACGCGGCGCCCCAGGAATCCTAGCACATGACGGCGCCCCTCGACGTCGAACGGGGTGACGATGGCAGAGCGGAAGCCTTCTTGGAGGACGAACGTCGAGGGCGCAAGCGCGCCGTCTCCGAGGTCTTCCCACGCGCAGGTATGCCCCTCGCTCATGGCGATGGCAGCGATCGAATCCTGCACCGCAATAGCTCGCAGAGGCTGCGAGATCACGCTATCCGACTCGTAGAACTGATACCAGACGGTGTCTCGCTCGAGCGTGCCCAGTGCTCCGACGGCCAGGCCCAAAGAACGGGCCCCCTCGTCCAACAGCAACGCGCCGCGCGCGTCCAGCTCGCCGTCGCCGGCGACGAAGAGACGGCGTACGGTTTCCAGGCGCTGCAAGCGGTTACGCGAGCGCGCCGCCTCGCTGGCACTGGCAGCGCGCATGCACAAGAGCTGCAGCGCGCGCGCGATGTCGTCGGCTAGGCCAACCAACAGGCGCCGCTCCTTCTCCCCGAACCCGTCGGGCTCGTCGGAGTACGCGGTGATCACCGTCACCACATTCTCTTCAACGCACAGGGGCAGCGAGAGGAGAGAAGCGATGCCGTACGCTTCCGCGCGGGCCCTCCAGCGCGCATAGGAGGGATGCGACGTACGAAAGACGCCCGGCTGGGCGCTGCGGACCACCCAGCCGATGTTGCCGTGGCCGTCGGGGGTGTCGTCCCAGCGCGCAGCGATGCCGTCCACGTAGGCCGCGGCTTCGCCGGCGCAGGCGACGATCGGTACGGAGCCGTCGGGCTCCACGCTCCCCGCCCAGACGCAGCGGAAGTGGCGATAACGGGCCAGCAACGCGCATGCGTCGCGCAGCAGCGTCGACTCGTCCGGCGCCAGAGCTAGCAGCCGCTGAATAGCATAGACAACGAGCAGACGCTGCTCGTCATCAGAAGTAGCGATCCGCGCTACGTCCATGTAGGCGCCGTTCGTCCGTGTACCCGCACAAGTGTGATATCGGCAGGCTTGCGTTGATACCGTAGTGGTGCTACCGGGAGCCGCGGGGGCGAGTTACGGCGGCGGGACCGAGGCGATGACGCTTGCCAGCTCTCCCTCGGCATCGCGCCCCTCGGAGGCGAGCAGGAACGACCACGCGATGCGGTGGCGCAGCGCTCCTGGGGCGTAGGCTCGCACGTCGTCCGGGGTGGCGAAGTCACGCCCTTCCAGCGCCGCGCGGGCCCGGGCAAGCGCAAGGAGAGCCAGCGAGGCGCGGGGCGAGGCCCCAACTTCGATGAGCGGATGCGTGCGGGTGGCGCGCACGAGGTCGACGGCGTAGGCCCGCACGGCGGGTTCGACATGGATCCCGCGAGTACGCTCCTGCCAAGCGCGAACGTCGTCGAGCGATGCGACCGCGCTGAGCTCCGGGGCCCCCGCCCCGAACCGATCGACGATGGTCAATTCCTGTTCGCGGCTGGGGGCCTCGACGTGGATCTTCACCAGGAAGCGGTCCACCTGCGCCAGCGGAAGGGGATAGGTTCCTTCGCCATCGAGCGGGTTCTGCGTCGCCAGCACGACGAAGGGCGAAGGCAGCGGGTGGGTCTCGCCGGCGACCGTCACTTGCCGCTCCTGCATCGCCTCGAGCAGCGCGCTCTGCACTTTCGCGGGTGCGCGATTGACCTCGTCGGCCAGCAGCAGGTTACAGAACGCGGGTCCCAACAGCGTCCGGAACTCTCCGCCCCGCGGGTCGTAGACGCGGGTGCCCACGATATCGGAGGGCAGCAGGTCCGGGGTGAACTGCACCCGCCGAAAGCTGCCGCCGATCAGGTGAGCGAGGCTGGTGCAGGCTAGGGTCTTGGCAAGCCCCGGCGCCCCTTCCAGCAACGCGTGTCCGCCGGCTAAAAGCGCCAGCAGGAGCCCCTCGAGCATCTCTTCCTGGCCGACGATCGCCCGTGCCAGCTCGCTGCGCACCGTACGCGGATCGAGGCTCATCGGACGAACCCTGCGAGGGCGTCGGCCAAGTCACGCGCTGCGGCGGCCTCACGAGCAGGCTCCACGAAGGCCGCGCGCTCGGCGGCGGTCACGACGCTGCGGCCGGCGGGGTCCGAGAGCCGGCGCAGCACGTCCTGTGCCGTTTCCCGATCTCCCGCACCGAATCGAGCCCAGATCGCCGCGCGTGCGGCGGCGGCGTTGGCCCGCGTGGGCGCCGTGCGCAGGCGTTCGATCCAGACGTTCAGCCCCTCCGCGCCGAGGCGCAGCTGCGGCGCAGGCTCGCTGCGCGGTGGAGCGCCCGCTGCGGTCTCTGCGGCGCGAGGGCGCAGCAGCCACAGCGCGCCGGCGATCACGGCAAGCACGAAGAGGATGTCGAGCGGAAGCAGGCGATGGACCTGCGAGATCATCTCCTGGGCCTCGCTTGGCGCGCTCGCGAGCGCGCTGACGACGACGGTGTTGGAGCGGTAGCGCAGAGCCTTGCGCGTCCGTGGATCGATGGCGTCCAGGTAAGCCGGGCCGATCACGCTGGCTCCCGGCAGGTTGGGCGAGATCGTCAAGTTGGCGACGAAGGTCGTACCGCCTGCGCTGTGCTCGACACGCTCGGCGTCCGCCAGGACCTGGAATGCCGTGAGGTCGGGAAGGATCAGCTCGGGCAGCGCCTCGACGCGCTCGCCGACCGCGGCGCGCACGGTCAGGTGGAGTGACCCGCCGACGCGCGCCTGCGAGCGATCGACGGAGATCGCCAGCGAGCGCACGTGGAGCAGACGATATTCGGCGGCCCGCGCCATGGCGGGCGCAGCGGCAACGAACGCGGCGAGAAGCGCCGCGCCGAGCGCGCGGCGCGCTAGACGGAAGCGAGCCACCGCTCGAAAAGGTATCGCGCGTCGGCCGGACCAGGTGAGGCCTCGGGGTGGAACTGCACCGCCGCGACGGGCAGCGTGCGATGGCGAAAGCCTTCGTTCGTGTCGTCGTTCAAGTTGATCATCGTCTCGACCAGCTCTGCGGGGAGCGTGGCGCGATCGACGGCATATCCGTGGTTGTGGGCCGTCACGATCACGCGGCCCGTCTCGAGATCCTTGACGGGCTGGTTGCCGCCGCGATGTCCGTAAGGCAACTTGAACGTCTTGGCGCCGCAAGCGGCGGCCAGCAACTGGTGACCCAGACAGATGCCGAAGAGCGGGAGCTCGCCGACGAACGAGCGCAGCGTGGCAATGATCTCCGGCAGATCCTGCGGATCGCCGGGGCCGTTGGAGATGAGAATGGCATCGGGCCGTTGCGCGAGGATCTCCGCGCGCGTGGCGTTCCACGGCAGCACCGTGACCGAGACGTCGAGCTCGCCGAGGGCCTGCAGAATGCCTTCTTTGAGCCCGCAGTCGATCAGCACCAAACGCTTGTGTGCGCCGCGCGTGCCGCGCTGCATCGCCGCGGGGATGGAGACGGGGGCCACGAGGTTGGCCGGCGCTGCGGCGCAGTAGGCCCGCAGTGCATCGGGGGCGCTCGCGATCGCCGCTTCCCCAGCGGCGAGCACCGCACGCATGGTGCCGTGTTCGCGCAAGTGCATCGTGAGCGCGCGGGTGTCGACGCCGACGATGGCAGGCATCCCCTGCTCCTTCATCCACGTATCGAGATCAAGCTTGCTCTGGTGGTGCGAGGGGTGGCGGCAGAGGCGCTTGATCACGGCCCCCGCAGCGGTGGTGGTGCCGTGCTGCATGGCGCTGCGGCTGATGCCGTAGTTGCCGATCATCGGATAGGTGAAGACGAGGATCTGTGCGTTGTACGAAGGATCGGTGAGCGCTTCTTCGTAGCCCGTCATCCCCGTGAAGAAGACGGCCTCCCCGGTGACGAGCCGTTCGGCTCCCGCACCCTCACCCTCGTAACGTTGGCCGCTTTCCAGCAGCAGCAGAGCCCTCATCGCATTCCTATTTCTGTGGCGGTGTGGCGGCCGCCGGCGTTCGCCACCTGCGCCTGGCGCCCCGTCGCATCGTAGACCAGCGTGCCGCCAACGACGGTTGCAACGGCACGGCGCGGCAGGCGCATACCCGCAAACGGCGTGCTCCTGCCTTTCGAGTGAAACGTCTCGGGGCGTACGGTCCAGGCTTCGTCGCGCAAGATGGTGACGTCGGCGGTCGAGCCGGGGACGAGCGTACCGCCGTCGACGTTCAGCAAGCGCGCCACGTTGGTCGAGAGGAGCGCGACGAAACGCATCAGCGGAAGATCCGGCAGTGCCAGAGCGTACGCGCCGACGGCCACTTCCAGGCCGCTGAAGCCGACTGCCGTCTCCGAAAGCAGCCCCGCCTTGTCACCCGCGCTATGCGGGGCATGATCGGTGGCCAGCACGTCGACGGATCCGTCCCGCACGCCGGCACGCAACGCAGCGATATCCGCCTCGGTGCGCAGCGCCGGACACACGCGCCCGGTAGCCCCGAAGTTTTCGAAGAGGGCGTCGGTGAAGACGAGATGGTGCGGCGTGACTTCGCAGGTGGCAGCGATTCCCTGGCTGCGCGCCCATTTCACCAGCTCTAAGCCGCGCTGCGTGGAAAGGTGGGCGATATGCCAGCGCTTGCCGGTGTCGCCGGCGATCAGCAGGTCGCGAGCAACGATGATGTCCTCGGCAAGGCGCGGTGAGCCGGCGATTCCCAAACGGGCGCTGGTCTCCCCTTCATTCATCAGCCCGCCCGCGCGAAGCGTGGCCTCCTCGCAGTGCGAGATGAACGGCGCGGGGAGATCACGGGCATAGAGAGCGGCACGGCGCAGCACGCGCGCGTCATCGACGGTGCAGCCGTCGTCGCTGAAGGCTACGGCCCCCCCTTGCACCAGCAAGCGGTAGGGCGCTAGTTCCTTACCGGCACGTCCCTGCGTGATGGCGGCGATAGGATAGACGCGCGCCAAGCCGGCGGCGCGCGCCCGTTCCAGCACGGTTCGGATCAGCTCCGGGGTATCGAGCGCGGGGCTGGTGTTGGGCATGGCGGCGACGGCGCTGAAGCCTCCGGCGACCGCGGCGGCCGTGCCGCTGGCGATGCTCTCCTTGTGCATCTGCCCCGGCTCGCGCAGGTGGACGTGGGGATCGATGAAGCCGGGGGCGACGATCGCGCCGCGCAGATCGAGCTCCAAAGCGCCGTCTGCCTCGCCGGGGCCGATCTGGTCCGCGATGCGCGCGATGCGCCCGTTCTCGATCAGCACGTCGCGGACGCCGTCCAGGCTCTGCGACGGATCGACCACGCGCCCGCCTCGCATCAGCAGCGGCGGTACGTTCATACGCAGAGCGCCTCCAGGACGGCCATCCGCGCGAAGACGCCGTTGGCGACTTGGTTCACGTAGCGGCAGCCGGGGAATTCGAGCACTTCATCGGTGAGCTCGACGCCGCGGTTGAAAGGACCGGGATGCATCACGACTGCTCCCTCGCGCAGCAGCGCCAAGCGGCGCGGATTGAGCTGAAACTGCTCCGCGTAGGCAGCGACGCTGGGGACGAGCGCACTATCGAGGCGCTCGCGCTGGATACGCAGCAGCATGACCGCGTCGACCGTGGGCAGCACGCGATCGAGATCGCGCTCCACGTGCACCGCCGTCTGCGCCATGGCATCGGGGAGCAGCGTGGGCGGCCCCACCAAGATCGTCTGCGCGCCCAGAGCACGCAAACCGTGTATGTTCGAGCGCGCGACGCGCGAGTGCGCGATATCGCCGACGATCGCCACGCGCAAGCCCGCAACGCGGCCGAACTCCTGGCGCAGCGTCATGAGGTCGAGCAGGGCCTGCGTAGGATGGGCGTGGGTGCCGTCGCCGGCATTGACCACGTGGCCGGGAAAGCTGCGCGCCAGCACGTAGGGGAAGCCGGATTCCTTGTGCCGGACCACGATGGCCCCGACGCCCATCGCCGCCAGCGTGACCGCCGTGTCGGCGATCGACTCGCCCTTGACCATGGAGGAGTCACCGGGATCGATGGTGACGACTTCGGCGCCGAGGCGGTGCTCGGCGATGGCGAAGCTGGTCTGCGTGCGCGTGCTCGGCTCGAAGAAGAGATTCACGACCGGGACGCCGGCCAAGGCGCGACGCGGTGAGGGATCGCGGTGGAAGGTTTCGGCCCGGTCGAGGAGCGCTACCAGCTCCTCGGCGCTGACGTCGTCGAGGTCGAGCAGATTACGCGGCGCCATCATCCTCCCGAACGGTGATGCAAACCGCGTCGTCGGGCGCCGGCTCCGGTGAGAGATGAACTTCGATGTGCTCGCGGCGTGACGTAGGCACGTAACGCCCAACGTAGTCCGGCTGAATGGGCAGCTCCCGCAGCCCGCGGTCGATCAGCACGGCCAAACGCACGGCGCGCGGACGGCCCAGATCGGTGACGGCATCCAAGGCGCTGCGCACGGTACGCCCGGTAAACAGCACGTCGTCGACGACGATGACTTCGCGGTTCGTGACGTCGTCGTAGACTTCGGTCTCGGGAATCTCGCGCATCACGTCGTCGTCGCGATAGAGCTGGACGTTGAGAAAGCCGATCTTGGGCGTCTTGCCCGTGATGTGCGCGATCTGCCCAGCCAGACGCTGGACCAAGGCCTCGCCGCCGCGGCGGATACCGATCAGCAGCACACCGTCCTGTGCGCTCTCCGGCTCCACGATCTGGTGGGCCATGCGGGCGATAGCGCGCTCGATCATCTCGGCGGCCAGAAGCGTCCGCTTCGGCTGAGTAGGGGTTATCACGAACTAGCCTTCAACTCCGTCAATCGTTGGCGCGTGCGCTGGAGCTCTTCCGCATACCCGGCGAGCTTCTCCCGCTCCTTCTGGACGATATCGGGCGGTGCCTTCAGCGCGAAGGACGCATTGGCGAGCTTCTTCTCCAACCGCTCCACTTCCGCGATCAGCCGGCGCTCCTCCGCGTGCAGCCGCTCGATCTCGCGCGCAGCTCCGTCTTCTCCCACCAGCAAGGCGACTTCCAGAACGGCAAGGCGCTCCGTGAGAGCACCTGGAGTCCCCGCCGGCGCAGGCGCCACCAGGCTCACATGCGCTAGACGCTCCACCAAGGCGCGCTCTTGCGCGTCCAGCTCGCCGTGCGCGATCGAGGCCTGCGGGACGTTGCGCGCGGGAATTCCGGCATCGGCGCGCAGGCGGCGCAAGGCTACGATGGCCTCCATGAGCTGGTCGAAGCGCGCGGCCGCCTCCTCGTCCGCGGGCAGCTCCTCGACGCGCGGCCAGGGCGCCCGCGTGATGCTCCGCTCATCGGCATGGCGCTGGGGCAGCATCTGCCAGATCTCTTCGGTGATGAACGGCTCGATAGGGTGGAGCAGGCGCAGCGCCACGTCGAGCACCGCGGTGAGCACGGCGGCGCGGCTGGGCGAAGGCTGCTTGGTAGCCTCGAGATACCAATCGCAGTACTCGTTCCAAAGGAACTTCCAGAGACGATCGGCGGCCGTGGAGAACTCGTAACCGTAGTAGGCCTGCGTCACGGTCTCGATCGTCTCGCGCAGGCGCTCGAGTATCCAGCGGTCGGCCAGCGAGAGCCGCTCCAGCGGCGGCAGCTCCGCCGTCTCCGGCATTTCCAGCGAAAGCACGTAGCGTGCCGCATTCCAGATCTTGTTGTTGAAGTTGCGCGACTCTTCGCAGCGCGACTCGCTGAAGCGCAGCTCCTGCGATTCCAAGTGCATCTGGCGGATGATGCCCAGGCGCGTGGCGTCGGCTCCGTACTTCTCGATCAAGTCGAGCGGATCGATGGAGTTGCCCAGCGACTTCGACATCTTGCGCCCCTGCTGGTCGAAGACCAGCGGAGTGATCAGCACGTCCTTGAACGGCGGGCGTTCCCCGTCGACGAAGTGCATGCCCAGCATCACCATGCGCGCTACCCACAAGAAGATGATCTCCTGCGCGGTGATCAGCACCTGCGTGGGATACCAGGCCGCGAGCTCCTTGGTGTGCTTGGGCCAGCCCAGGATCGAAAACGGCCAGAGGCCGCTGGAGAACCAGGTGTCCA
>SCQY01000223.1 GCA_004298665.1 bacterium
GGCGTGATGATGTTCATCTGCGCGTTGAGGACGATCTGCGCGGAGTCGGCGCCGGCGTAGGGAGGCGTACCGTTCACGGTGCCGCCACCCGCACCGATCGATGTGACGGTGGCGGGCCAATCGAAGTAGCTGCCAACATCGTACGGCGTGTGGGCGTTGAAGTAAACGTTGACGTATTGCCCGCTGCCGATGGAGCAGCCCGTCAAGGTGATGGTACCGTTGGCTCCGCCTGTTGTGGCGTTAGCGTAGTTCGCTGCGTTGAGTGAGCCAGAGCAGGTACCGGCGGATGCCGCGCCGGTACCGTTGATGTACGGCGCCGTCGTGAACGTCCAATTGGTACCGGAGGTATCAGTGCCGTTGGTGAAGGCACGCGTCTGCCCCGGGACCACGATGTTTACCGTCGTAATCGTGTTCGTGCCGTTGTTCGTCACTTTGTAAAGGAACGAGCTACCGCCTGCATAGCTGGTATCGGTCCCTACCTGCGGTTGCGAGCTGCCCGGAACAGGCGTGGGATTGCTGGACGGCGGGAGCGGGCCGACGTAGCCACCTACGTTGGTAAACGAAATCTGTGCCGAGGTGGGACTTACGATGAGCGCGGCGTTCTGGCTCGGGGAAGTGGTGGCACCGCCGTTGGCACCCACTGCCGTCCATGCGATGCTGTATGTGCCTGCCGCCGGGAAGGGAGACGCCGAGTAATTAAACGTGATCGGCAGCATGGCGCCGGGCGCCAGCGCGTTTGCTTCGTACGTCGACGCACACGGTTTAGCGGAGCCAATAGGGCAGACTTGCACAGCGTATGTTGCGGGTGGGCCCGCCGAAATCTGCTGCACGTACCAACCGCTGGGAACCGTTATGCTGGTGGGTATGACGCCGTTCGGGATGCTGAGGTTGATTTGATCGATGTAGTCCGGGAACGGGCTCGAAGCGGTGCTCGTGTTGGTGAAGTCGAGCGCCGTGGTCGAGGCGAGAGTCGCTGGAATTGTGCCCGGTGAGAAGACGGCGGTCATGGTCGTCGGGTTGAGCGAGTAGACGGCCAACTCGGCCGAGTCGATATTGGTCGCCCCAACGATGGAGTTCGTCGTGGTGCCGGTGGTGTTAAGCGTGTACGGCGCGAAGCCGCCGGGCGAGTCAAAGTCTGCGGTACCCTTGATGCTCTGATACCCGAACGGAATCTGGAACATCGGGAAGTTCATCGTGAAGACGATGGTCTTGTTGAACTTCACGCCTGCACAGCCCGACCCGCACTGGAGCTCGATCTGACTGCTGGTGAGGCTGCCGTTGTTGGCTTGCGTCCAGATTCGCCAGCCAGATTGATTGACACCGCTGATCGTTGCCGATTGCAGCGTTGGCGTGCTCATGGTGGCATCGTAAGACGCGGGGAAGGTGACGGCAAGATCATTGAGAGTTTCATTGGGGCCGGTATTTGCGACGGTCAGCGTCAAGGTGTAGCTGCCGCCGGAACCGGTTCCGCCGGTGTTGGCGACGTACATCCCCTGGTTGTAGCGGGGGTTGCCGATCGGCGCCGGACCCTTCGTGACCTGCCACTGCTGGGTGGCGACCCCGGAGTAGACCGCACCCTGCTGAAGCACCAGCATAGAGTTGCTCGTATTGTCGTACCCGCTGTATGCGATGCCGTGCTGCGGAAGGATGCTGCTCTGTACGTTGCAGGGAGCGCTCTTGCACACGGAGCCGCTGGTCAGCGAGACCACGATCGTGAAGGATACGGTGGTCGAGCCGTTGAGCGTGGCCGTGGGGTTGGATGGATCGGGCGTTACATTGACGACCGTTCCCGCGCCGCCGACGTACGTTACGTCCCAGACGTTGCCGGCGGAATCGATAACGGTGGTGTTTCCGCCCGGCAGCGAGAGCTGCTCGCCCTGGCCGTCATTGGAGAGCTTGACCCCCGAGATGCCATCGGCATTCCACGCACCGAACTGACTGCCTGCGCTGTTGGAGACGGTCACCTGCGCCGTCGTGCCGAACGTCGTTCCAGTGAGAACGTTGGTGGCAGGGTTGGTCCAGGCAAGGGAGCCCTGATAGCCGAGAATCGTGAACGACTTCGAACCCAATACCGTTCCCGTGGTCGTGTCATAGAGCTGCGCCGTGAGAACGTTGGGTGCGAACGGCGTAACCGTTGGGCCGAACGCCTCCTGCAAGCTTGCGTTCGCGGGAAACGCGATTTGGTTGAACATGAGTGCGCCCGCGCTCTGCGTCGCCGTGTATGGAGTCCCGGCGGGAGCGAACCCGGCAGCGGCGTTGTTGAGTACCATGCCGTTGGGATCGCTGATGGTCAGGGCGACGGGATCTCCGTTCGTGGCGGCCGGGAGGCCGGTGACCGCGTAACTGATGCCGGTGACGGAGGCGTCGATGTATCCGTCCGTGGCGAAGATACTACCGTTGTTCGTACCATTGCCCAGACTGGTATTGTACGGCGTGAGCGTCCAGCTCAACGTCGCCGGCTCGACGGAAATCTGCTGCGTCCCCACCACGTCGTTCGTCGTTGCGTCGAAGAGTTGGACGGTGTACGTGCCGGGGGCGGCGTTGGCCGGAATCGGCCACCCCGCGGTAAACTGGCCGGTGGGGACGGCGGTTCCCGGTGTGGAGCCCGAGACGAAGCATGTCCCCGGCTTGGTGATCGACGAGGTTGGGATGCTGTAGACGCACGGCAGACTCGCCGCGCCGGTGTAGACCCAGCCGATAGCGTACTGATGCGCCGTGTTCAGACCGGTGGCGTTCACGTAGAGGTTGCCGCCGGGCTGGAAGTCGACCGCTGGGTGGAGGAGCCCCGCATCCGCAAACGTCGAGAAGTGCTGGCTGGCGAGGACCACGATGTAGACAACGCTATCGTACGACCCCGTCGTCGTATTCTTCATGACGAACGTCCACACGCCGGAGAACGCCGCCGTTGTTCCTGGATTCGGCGTTGGATCGAACGGCGTGCCGAAGTACAACGACAGCCAGCCGTTACACGTTCCGTTTCCGTCGGTGCTGTACGCGGAAGACTGCCATGACGAGCCGTCCGGAGGGAAGACCTCATAGACGTACGTGGAGTTAGGCCTCATCCCCGCGCATTGCAGATAGTTGAAATTGTTATAAGAGAGAGTCGCGTCGTAGACGTTGTAGGTAAAGCTGCTGCCTGTGAGGACGATCGTTCCGCCGGAGGCACTTGCCGGCCGGCGCCGGTTGCCTATCGAGGACAGCGCACGGCTCACCGACATCGCAGCTGGGTGACGAACGCCGGCGGCGGGGGAGAGCGTCACCAGATGGCGTCCAGCAGCGGTCGACTGCACAGCGTGCGGTAGCGGCGTCGGCGCCACGTTGAAGGGTAGCGGCGGCGCGGTAGGAACAGGAAACCGGCGCAGCTCGCCTGTTCCGGGTCCCGGCACGCCGGCCATGACAAGGCTAGGGATCATCGCTATCGCGGTGACGATCACCAGAACCGGTAACCAGGACCGGCCAAACCGTGACATCCTCATCCCTTCCGTCGTCCGTGACTTGCGACGCGCTGCCGTTCGGAATCTTTGCTGCTCAGCGCACCGTGAACGTCTTCTCTCCTCCGGTGAGGTTCGGACCCCCGTAGTCAATCAGCGCAACGGCCGTGTACGAGCCCGGCGGCAGCTTCTCTCCGACCACGTCGATCACACGCGCGCCGCCACGCTCCACGAGCATCTGCTTGGGCATCTCGAGACGCTCGACCAGTTTTGAGCCTTGTTTCACTTCAATGCGTCCGTTGAGATACACGTGCGCGTTGCCCGTGTTCTTGAACCCGACCAGGTAGCGTTGCCCGCCGGAGACGCTCTTGCTCGAGACGTCGTCAACTTCTCCGGCCAAACGCAACGTGTTCGGTACCAGCTCATAGATCTTGGCGGCGATGCGCTCCGAGAACGAGACGCCGCCCTGATGGCGCGTCGGCCGCGTCTGAAAGAAGACGATGGCCGAATGCTCGCCACTCGCCTGCGCGGGAACTGTGAGCGACAAGCGCACTTGGCTCAACGTATTCGGTTGGAGATCGAACTCACGTGGGTTGACCGACATCCAGGTTGCCGCCGAGTACTTGTTGGTTCCCGGACGAAAGAACGCGTACTGTCCGTTCGTTCCCACGTTGAAGTCCACGATCGTCACCTGTACGTGAACGACGTCAGCGCCGGTATTGCGAATGGTGAGCGGCACCGTCTGCGTCAGCCCCGCCGGCAGCTGAACCTCATACTTTGCAGGCGAGACGTCGAGCCCGAGATCTGCTCGGGACGACTGCGGGAGCAGCAGCATCAGGAGAGCTGCCGCCGAAGCGACGAGTGGTGTCAGAAATCTCATGTTTAGTAGTATCGGTGGGAACCCCGCCCTGGTGGAGACGCTCGACTCTCAGGGCGGGACCCCCTCTCTCCCGTAGGGCGATCCGTCGCGACCGGTGCGAAGCCTAGTTGGGAACCAGCTGGATCGTCAGGATATCGTTATTGGGGCTCGCAACCGAGGAGGCTCCGGCCGGCAATAGGACCGCGAGGTCCTCACCAACGTAGTTGACCGCTCCGCCCGTCGAGCCGGCAGCGCTGGCGATCTTCAGGCCATTGGTGAAACCGCTGTTAAAGGAGAGGTTCGCGGAGCCAGGATTGCCGGGGCCGCCCGTCCCGTTGACCGTTGCGGTGCCGTTACCCACGGCGAGCGCCGAGCCGTTGGTGACGAGGGTGCCGCACGTGGTCGCACCGCTGGTCAGCGAGGCTGAGGTACGCGTCGAGGTGGTGACGGCTGCCGACGGCGTCAGCGGGAATGCGCTGGCGCTGTTTGGGGCAGCGCAGATGCTCGCGCCGCCAGCCGGCGCGGCATCGAGGGCCTCGTTGACGGCGTAGCCAGAGGCATCGTTCGTGTTAACGCCCACGAGGACCGCGCTCGGATAGAGACAGGCCACGGAGGCTGAGAGGCTCGGCGTGAGCTGGCCGAACGTGACGTTGAACGCGGTCTCAGCACCGCCGCCGGTGCAGGTGCCCGCGGGGGCGGCGGCCAGCGTGGGGATCACCGTTCCCTGGGCGCCGGTGTTCGAGTAATCGGTCACGAGGGTCATCGACGACGCGACGGTCACGTTCCAGTTGAGCTGGACCGAACCGTAGAGCGGTGCGGGAGCGGCATTCACCGCCGAAGTCGTGAAGGTTGCGACCAGCGCGAGCAGCGCCGCAACGACTAGCAAGCGTTTCACTTTAGTAAATCCCTTTCGGCTAAAGCTACGGGAGAGCTCGGTTCTGCCTTCCTTGGCAATAGTTGCTCTCTGCCCGTATCGTACGACAGGCGATACGAGGCTTCTAGTAGTTTCGGTACGCTCGGGCGCGTTCTTTACGACGAGTTTACCGGAGCGAAGGCTTACGTAAAGACCAGCTTACATGCCGCCGGCGCGCTGGAGGACGATGGGGAAACGCCTCCCTTCGTGGTTCTCGATCGTCCCACGATATGGAAGTCCGTGGCTCCAGAGGTGTACGTCGAAGGCATACAGCACGCCACGCGGTTCTGGCAGCTTGAACGTGTAGCCGTCCTCAAAGCGCACCACGTCTCCTGGCTCCACCGGCGCCAAGATACGCGCGGTCACCGCGATCGTGTGGTCCGGCGCAGGACGGGCGGTCAAGACGCGCACCGAGATCAACGGGATCTTGGGATCGACGCTGAGCAGCGAGTCCGCGACGCCGTGTTTGGAACCATCGACGTTGATGCGCAAGGCGTACTCGCCGGCTTGGAGTACGGGAACGATGAAGCTCCCCACCCACGCGCGCAACTTCGTGTCGAAGCGTAGAGCGAGGTTTCCGAAGGTATCGCTCTCCTGCGTGACCGCCGACGGATGCTCCGCAGAGGTACGCACCACAACCTTCACGAGGGCGCCCGGAGGTGCGCGCTCTGGACGAACCACTGCGGAGACGCTAGCCTTCGGGCCGTTGTCGAAGGAGAAGACGACCGCCTTGGCCGCCGTTCCCAATTTGAAGACCATCCCACCGCTGGTACTCCCGCCCACCACCTCTATTGGGCTCTCCGGCCCCTGCACCACCGCCTCGCCGTTGGGCAGCGTATCGCGATCAACGCTAACCGTGTACGTTCCAGGCGGCACGTTGTCGAGCAAAAAGCTACCGTCTTCGTTGGTAATCGCCGCGTAGTCGCCGGGCTCGGCCACGACGTAGACGTTCTTTGCGCCCTGGAGATCGGCGAAGCCACCGTTAGGCGCATAAAGGACGTAGCCGCTGATCGAGCCGAGCGGAATCGCTATGAAATCCACGGTGGCCAGTTGGCCCTGCAGTACCTGCACCGTGCGCTGAGGCGCGCCTTGCAGTTGCACCGACGCGGGCAGACTGTCGAGCAGCACCGCGATGTGGTGCGTCCCCTGGAGCAGTCCACCGATCTCATAGGCGCCGTCGGGGCCGGTGGACGTCCGGCGCCCTCCGTCGACGGTAATCTCCACGCCGGCGACAGGCTGCGACCCCTTGGGCGTGGCCGCATACAGGTGCCCGGAGATCCCGGCGAAGGCACCGACACCGAAATCTACCGTTGCCGTCTGCCCTCCGGCGACTTCAAGGCTGACCTGCCCGCGATCGGCCACCAGACCGTTCCCGACGGTGCCCTGAACGATCGAGACCGAGTGGTACCCTTGTTTGACGAAGCGGAATTCGTAGTTGCCGTCGATATCGGTGCGCACGGGCGTCCCGCCGTCGAGCAGAACCAATACGTTGCCGACACCGCGCTGTCCAAAGGTGGCGGCGTTCGAACTCTGCGCATTCGAGACCACGTAGACGTGGCCGGTAATGGTGGCAGGGAGACTAGGGTTGGCTCTGCCGGCATACCGTGGCCCGCCAAACGAGAGCGGCCCTACGAGGTCGACATTGAGACTCGACGCCGCGCCCGCGTTCACGCCCGTCTGCGCCGAGCGTGTAGCGGTAATGTTGAGGGCCACCGTCGAGGAGATGCGGCGCACGATGCCGATGCTGGTGGAGCGAAGCCGCGTCATCGCCCCCGCGCTGACGCTCGAGGTTAGCTGTTGCGCCAGCTGGAGATCCGCTCGCCGGCCGATCCGGCGCGTGTACGAGAGCAGCATCTCGCGCTCGTCCAAAGACGCGCCCGTCCCCTCCGAGCGGCCGACGACATCTTGTAGTTCGGCGTAGCCTCCAGCGAGGGCGCGGCCGAACGAAAAGCTCTCCTGCGCCTGCAAAGAGGTCCCCGCGGCGCTCGTGGCGCTCGAGCGCTGGAGCGTCTGCGAAAGCGTAAAGCCCTTGAGCTGCTCCGTAGCCGTGACCCCCTGAGCGCGGCTCACCGTCACCGCATCGCCCACAGAGGCGCGGGAATAGCTTTCGGTCAACGCGAGGGAACTGGCACCCAGGGGCTGGCTGTATGAGAGATTGCGGCGGATAGCACGGCTCCATTCTCCGCCGGAGAAGGCGTCGTCACGTCCGAGGTCGATGAGTGCGTTGCCATGATGCCCCACCTGCCGTTGCAGCGTTGCGTCCCACGATCGCTCGGCATTGTTTGTGGACGTGAGCGTGGTGAACCCGTTCGGGATCGAGCGCATGGTGAGTGATGCAAAGCCCCGGTGAAGCGGCGCGTTAAACTGCGCGGCGGTGGCGATGCGCGTGCCGTCACTTACACCGGCGATGTTGCCCGTGCGGTCCATCGCCAGCTCCAACGTGCTGCTCAACGCCGGAGAGTAGCGCGCCAGCACCCCGTCGGCAATGAAATTCGTGGCGCCGCTTTGCTCGCCGCGCGAGAACAGCACCGTATCGGCCAGAAGCGTGTTGTGCGGCAAGTAGTATTGCCGCCGGATCCCCAGCGATCGGAATCCCTCCCCGGACTGCTGCGGGGCGGAGGCAGCAAGTACGTCCAACTCGCCGTTGCGCCGGGGCAGGCGCAATTCGAGTCCGCGTGCGAAGCCGCCGATGCCGATCTGCGACTGCGTAGGGCCAGTCAGGGCGCCGTAGGTAAAAGCATAGGTTCCGGCGCGGTAAACCGCTTGTACCTGTCCGAGACTGCGGACTCCGGAGGCGTAGCCGACGGGTTGCTGGATCGACAGCGCGGTTTTTTCGGTTCTGCGCTCCAACGTCAAGAGGAAGGAAACCCCCAGGACATCGGAGGCGCCCAAGCCCGCGGCCGAGGACGTCTGATGGGATCCGACGTCAAATCCGCCGGCCATAGACAGACGAAAGGGCCCACGTCTGAAGGCGGCAGACCGCGATGGCTCCCCCCGCTCCGCCGCGGGATCCGGCGCGGACGAAGACGCCGACGGGAGCGTCGCCATGCCCGCTGGAGAGGGAACGGGATCGGGGACACTCGCCGCCGGCTCCGGCGGTGGCGCAGGTAACGGTGTGGGCGAGGCCGCCGGCTGCTCCGTGGGAGCGAATGCGACAAGCCGCACGAGAGCATCCGGCAGCGCGCGCCATCGATGCCGAAGGGGCGCCGATACGGCGGCATCTCGTGCGTGAAGCACCCAGTGTTGGCTGGCGGTGGGCGCGTGCGCCGGTGCCGGTGCCGGCGCGGCCCGGAGCATCTCCGGCATGGGCACAGCCAAAGCCACACTAGCCACGAGTGTGGCGAGCCCTATGGCTATGATCAGCGATGGAAGACGTCTTGAGTATTTCACGCAGCGCAGAACCGTACTAATTCTCGTTGTCGGCCGCTTTGAGGGACCCCCGCACCCGTATGGATCCCTTACCAGACCTTTACGGATCGCGGGAGAGTTGTTCAGCCCCACGCCGAATGTGCCGATACTCGATTCAAGGGTCCACACCGCGAGAAGGCGTGGGCTTTTCGCCATCCGACCATGGAGGGTCAGCGCAGGACATGGACGTGCTGCGCTTCGGCGACACTGTAGCGCTGGGGCAAGACAACGTTCAATACGACCTCTCGCAGGTAACACAGCGCCTTGCGAGCGGTCTTCGTATTTCCAGCGCAGCCGACGATCCTAGCGGGCTCGCCATTTCCCAAACCTTGCTGGCTCAAGCCAACGGCCTTCAGGCCGGACAGCAGAATATCCAGAGCGCGCTCGACCTGGTGCAGACCGCTGACGGCGGACTCCAAACCGTAGCCAATAACCTCATGCGTATGCGCGATCTGGTGGTCGAGGCATCGACGAATCTGCAGTCCCCGTCGCAGACCGCCGACATTCAAACTGAGATCGATCAGCTCAACGCCGAGATCAACACCATTTCCGGCGGGCTCCAGTTCAACGGCCGCCACCTGCTCGACGGCAGCCTCTCGAGTCAATCCGCCGCGTTCGCGCAACACTACGTGCCACGCAACGACACGCTTTCGAGCGGAAACCAAATCGTCGATCCGACATCGATCGGGTTGGCGATGAACGCCCCACCTATCGAAGTCTCGTTCACAGTGACCGCCGACTTGGGCGCCGGTAACGACCCCGGCGGTCTCGTACCCAACGACGTGCTCGCCGTGACGCTCAACGCCGCCAGCACCGATTTCAACTTCGGTCCGCCACAGACTCAGACGTTCTACATCGTCGCCGGTACCAACCAGACCGACGTACAATTCGCGTTTGGCCTTGGCGTCGGCTCACCCGACATGCAAGTCGCCGATCAATATGGGAATCCGGTTCTAGGATTCAACTTCAACGCGCTGAGCGCGAGCGACGTCGGGAAGACGTTCTTGCTCTACTCGGTGTCCCGGCAGCAAAACCAGCCCGGCCAAGCGCTCCAGGTCAATCTCGGCCAAGCCGAAGGCGACATTCTCAGCGTCGACATCCCCGGCGTCTCGGCGAACAACCTCGGCGTCGGTGGACTTCTGCTCAGCGCGACGACCGCCAGTGAGATGCTCAATCCCGTCGTCAACCCCCAACTCACGCCCGACCAAGCTCCGGCTGCGGCTGACCAAGCCAATAACCTGATCGACCAAGCCGACGAGTATCGCATCGACCACGCACTGCAGATGATCGAGGGAATCCGCGCGCAGGTTGGCGGGCAAATGGTCCGCCTCCAAGAGGCGGCACAAAATGCTCAGACGGCGCAAACCTCCACTTTGACCGCAGCCAGCAGCATCCGCGACACCAATATCGGCAGCGATGCCACGCGTCTCACGCGCGATCAAGTGCTCTCGCAGATTCAGAGCCAGACGCTTGCGGCGCTCCACGTCGACGCGATGCAGGTAGCCACGCTCGTGCGATCATCCTTCGGACAAAACTCTGGCATTGCGGCGTAGCGCCGCTACTTACAGTTCCAGCAGTTCCAACATCGCGGCAAAGGCCTCGCCGCGATGCGCGCGCGCGCCCGCAAGTAGATCGTCCCGACTGCCGCGATGTAGCGCATGCGCTGCGGCGAGCGCCACGACGTCGGACGCGTCGTTGAGCGCGCCGACGATGCGCTCGTAGTGCCCGCGCCGCTCGAGTCCCTCGATGGCGAGGATGCGCTCCGCGTCGTCTCCTTCGGCTAGCGCCTGGTCGAAGATCTCCAGCGGGGTCTCACCGTCGCACCATCCCAGCGCCGAGAGCACGGCGACCCGCACGTCGGGCTCACGCTCTTCGTGCCATGCGCGTATTAGCAGCGTTGTTGCGTCGCGATCGCCACGAGCGCCAAGCTTGTCTGCGAGCGCGGTGCGCGCGGCTGAGTCGCCGGGGACGCCGGAGCCGGCGGCGCGCCACCACGGGATAACGGGCGGCGCCGCGGATGCGAGCTCACGCTCCGCTTGCGGTATGGACGGCTGTGTCTCCGTGCGATCGATGCGCGTGAGCCAGAGCCCACCGACGGCCAGCGCCACCGCGGCCAGGATCGCCAGCGCGATTGCCGCCTCGGCGCGAGCCGGCGAGATCTCGAGTAGCAGATTAGGCGGTAGCACGCTCCCCCAATCGCGCGGCGACCAGGCGAACCTGCTCGAGCGCGGCATCGAGCGGCTCCGGCGAGCGGGCTGCGAGTATGCGGTGGAACTCCCCCGGCGGAAGGCGTTCCAAATCACCAAATGCTTCGAGGAGACGCGAACGATATGCCGTGAGTGCCGCGCCCAGCGCCGTTCCGGCCTCGCCCGCTCCGGCAGTTGGAAGCAGCGCCGCGAGCGCACGCCATGGCCGCGCGCCGCCGAGCGGAGCTTGCTCCAAATCGCCGGCGCTGGATGCCGCCTCGGCCTGGCTTATCGCACCCGAGAGCACAATATAGGCTGCCGGAACCGGCTCGCTGGCCGCGACCCGCTGCTCCGCGACGCCCCGCATAAGCGCGACGAGCGCAGTGCGCGCGGCGCGGTCCTCGAGGTCTTTCTGCGAGACCAGATACCGCGGTAGACGCAGCTTGATGAAGAGATGGTCGAGCAGCTCGTGCAGCCGCTCGCGCTCACCTTCGAGCAGTTCCTCCAGCACGGGGACGCCGATGAGGCGATCCGGCAGAAAGGCCCGGATCGCAAAGAGGTGCGGAAAGAACGCGCCGCCCTCGACGCCGGAGATCAGACGCATCGCGCGTGACAGGCGCTCCAGCGAGTACGTCGATACGGTGGCCACGCTGCCGTCGGCGCTTTCCACCTGCTGAGGCGGAGCGGGAGGCGGGGTATCGTGCGCGATCTGGACGGGCTCAACGGTCAACTCCCGTTCGATCACCGGCGCCTGGGGCGGGGCGGACGCCTCGATGACGGGCGTGGCCTCCGCCTGGGCCACGGGGCGAGGAACACGAGGCTGGAGCACCACGCCCAGGACGGAGAACGGGAGCGGCGACCCTACGCCAAATGCGGGAAGCGACCGCACGAGCGACGGGGTACTCTCCAGCTCGAGGGCGCCTTCGTCCCACGCCATGCGTGCGCGTGCAACGAGCTGGCTCCCTGGCTCGGCAGGGGAGTTGACTGCGGCACGCCACGTGATGAGGAGCGCCGTCTGCGGGGCCACACCCGCGAGCGTGAGACCACCCATCAGCGGCGAGGCGCCGGCGATGTCGACTACGCCCACGCCGTTGATCTCGGTGGAGCCGGGCAGGTAGGTGGTCTGCGCCGGCAGTTCGGTGGTAATCGTGAGGCGGCCGGCGCTGCCGTCGCCGTCATTGCGCGCTTCGAGCGCGCAGGTGAGGATCTCGCCCGGCGAGGCTTCGTCGGAAGGATCCACGCGCAATGTCGCCGAGGCGAATGAAGGCATCGCCGTGACGGCGATCTCCACCGGCTCGAAGAGCGTGCTCGGTCCATTGGCGCACGAAAGCCGCGCGCCAACGGGAAGCAGCGTTCCCGCGCGTACGCCAGCCGCGAGCGCAAGTGTCAGCGTTCCCGTTGCGGCGCCGCCCGGCTCAACCGCGCCCAGCACGATGGTGCGTTCGCCACGCCGCGAGGCGCCCTCGAGGCTCTCGAGCGAGAGCTCTGCGGGGAGATCGAGCACCAACACGACATCCCTGGCGGCGTCGGTGCCCTCGTTGCGCACCACGTACGAGACCTGGACCGCCTTCCCAGGGCGCACCGGCTGCTCGGAAGCTATGCGCAGGCGTTGCGCGCTCTGCGGGAAACGCGGGCGCGAGACGGCGATCACGGCGATCGTGCCGATGTCGCTCTCCGCGACATCCTGCGCGGCGACTTTGGCCCACAGACGCAATTCGCTCTTGTCGGCCAAGGGAGTGGCGACGCGGGCGATCACGTCGAGGCGTACGGGCTCGAGCGGAGCCATATCGCCGACGCGAACGCTCCCCTCCTCGATCTCCAGCGTCGCGCCTTCGCGGCGGACGCGCAACGACTCCAAGCCTTCGCCGGCTGCCACGCTCACACGCACGTCGCGTGCGAGATCCGTGCCGCCGTTGCTGACGATCAGTCGCCCCACCACGTCCTCGCCGGGCACCGCGTGGTTGGCGCTGCGCAGCTCGAAGCGATTGATCGCCTCCGGGAACTCGGGAGCGGAGCGCACGCGGAGCATCTTATCGAAGGCACGCTCGCCGCCGCGCCACTGCATGGCGGCGTGCACGGAAAGGCGACGGCCGGTAGGCGCCGGCGAGGCCACGATCGCCTCCACTGCCACGCGCCCGCTGCCTCCCGGCGGGATCTCGGCGATTCGCACGGCAGGATCGTCCCCAACGGCACGCCCGTTCTCCGTGGTCGAGCCGGGGGAGTAGACGAGGCCGTCCGGCAGTGCAAGGGCGATCCGCACGTCCTCGGCGGTGCCGCTGCCGACATTATGGTAGGAGACGGCGATGCGCAGGCGTTGGCCGGGGGTGACGTCCTCGCCGGCGTCGATTTCAATGCCGGTACCGACGCCGAACTCGGCGGGGGAACGCACTTCGAGGGTGGCGGCGTCCAGCTCGAACTCCCCCTCCTCGCGCGCGCCGACCCAGCCGTGTGCCGAGATCAGGACACCGTCGGGCAGCGGCTGGTCGATCTTGGCAGCGTAGGTAACCAGCAGCGTGCGCGAGGGCGCGAGGGCCGCGCACACCACGCGTTGCTCCTGCACCGGGAACGGTTCGCCGGCTCCCTCGCCGATCTGACGCCCGTCGACGCGCGCGGAGCGCGGGACGAATGCCGTGCGATCGGGGACGGGGAGCGCGAGGGTGACGTCGCGCGCCGTCGACTGTCCGTGGTTGTGAATCGCCACGCGCAGCGTGATCTCGGAGCCCGGCCGGTTGCCGTGCGGGGCCTCTACGACGAGGCCCGTTAACTCACCGCGCAGCTGCGGACGACTGCGCACCGAGATAGTCGCCAGGTTCGAGCCGACGGGTGCCGTACCGTCGGCAGCAAGCGCGGCCTGCACGGCCAACTGCGTGCCGTCCTCGATGGGGCCTTCGACGCGAAACTCGAGCGAGATCGTGCGCGCCTCACCAGGGGAGAGGTCCGCAACGGCGCCGCCTGCAGCGGCCAAGAAGGGGGCCGTGCCTCCCTCGTCCGGGTAGCGATCCTCGTCGATCTGGGCAGAGCCCGCGACGTATCGGCCGTGATCCGGCAAGCGCAGCTTGACGCGCACGCCGGTGGCGATCGCGCTTCCGACATTGGAGAACGCAAAGCGAACGCGTACGATCTCTCCAGGTTTGACCGAACGGTCCGGAGAAAGCGTGAGGGTTTTCAGCCCTTCGGCCAAAGGCTGCGCACCCGGCGCGAAGATATCCGTAAGCGTCGACATTAGCGCTCCGCAGCGACGTCATGGCAGGGCATCCGCCTATCCATGGCGGTTGCGCTGAATGCGTTCGCCACACCGCTACCCGCAACCTATGCGGCTTGCCTTGCTCGACGGGCGCCGACCACTGATGAGGGAATACGAGAGAGATGCTGGCACCTTCCATCGAGCGCCGCTTAGCCGCCACCGCCGCCCGCCTTGGAGGCGAATCCGCCTTCGAAGTCATGGCGCGCGCCAAAGAGCTCGAACGCCAAGGGCGATCCGTCGTCCACTTGGAGATCGGCGAGCCCGACTTCGATACCCCGGCGCACATCAAGCGCGCCGCAACCGAGGCCATGGAGCATGGCTGGACCCACTACGTCCCGTCTGCAGGCATCCACGAGCTGCGCGACACGGTGGCGCAGCACCTCTCGCGCACCCGCAACGTCTCGCTGAGCGATGAGAACGTGATCGTCGGTCCCGGCGGTAAGCCGGTCCTCTGGTGCATCCTCTCGGCACTGCTCGACCCCGGCGACGAGATGATCTATGCCGATCCCGCCTATCCCGCTTACGCCTCAGCCGCCGGTTACTTGGGGGCGAAGGCCGTCCCCGTGCCGCTCCTAGAGTCGCGCGACTTCCGCCTCGATCTCGACGCGCTGGCCGCCAAGATCGGCCCGCGCACGAAAGTGATCGTCATCAATTCTCCGCACAACCCCACGGGAGGCGTGCTGACCCGCAGCGATCTCGAGCGTATCGCCGAGCTCGCCCAGCGTCACGATCTGCTGGTAATCTCCGACGAGATCTACTCGCGCAATCTCTACGACTCCGAGTTCCTCTCCATCGCTTCGCTGCCGGGGATGCTGGAGCGCACGATCATCGTCGACGGATTCTCGAAGGCTTACGCGATGACCGGCTGGCGGTTAGGCTACGCAGCCATGCCCAAGGAAATCGCGCGCGCGGCCACGCTCTTTCTCAACAATACCGTTTCGTGCACGACGGCGTTCGTACAGATGGCCGGCATCGCAGCGCTCACCGGCCCGGACGATGCCGTGATCCACATGAACGAAGAGTTTCGCAAACGGCGCGAAGTGCTCATCGCGGGCCTCAACGCGATCCCGGGAATCCGTTGCGTGATGCCGCAAGGCGCGTTCTACGCTTTCCCCAATATCACGCAGGTAACGTCCGACGAAAAGCGCTTGGCGCACTTCCTGCTGGAGGAAGCGGGCGTGGCAACGCTAGCCGGAACGGCTTTCGGCGCAGCGGGCAAGGGTTACATCCGCCTGTCCTATGCCAACTCCATCGAGAACTTGAAGCTGGCGCTCGCGCGCATCGCGGAGACGCTGCCGAAGTTCAAGGGCTAGCGTACTTCCGGTACACGCGCAGAAATAAGGCGCCGGCCTCTCGCGGGGCCGGCGTTCGCGTCGCTGCAATGGGGTGTGACGGCGTTCGATCGAACATAGACGGAGGAACTGCATGGCTATCAAGCTGGGCACCGTCGGACACTTCGGTTTAGCGGTACGCGATCCCGAAGCCAGCGCAGCCTGGTGGATCGAGAAGCTCAATCTGCACCACCAGTTCGACTTTACCGGCGGCGTGGCAGTGGGCAACGATGCGCTGACGATCGCGCTCTTCCGCGGAGAGCCGCATCCTGAGACCCTCGATCATCTCTCGTTCCATCTCGCCTCGCTGCACGAGCTGCAGGCGGCGCTGCGCGAACTACGGCGTAAAGGCGTTGAGATGGAGGACCCCGGTGACGAGATCGGCCCAGAGGGTCCGGGGTCGCCGCACGTGGGGCTCTGGCTGCACGATCCGGACGGTTATCGCTGGGAGCTCTCCGTCCAGAACGCGTTGCGGCCCGCGGCTGCACGTCCGCCCGCCAAACGTGCGGCCACTGCGGCGCGTTCCACAGCGGGGCGTAAGCGGCGCTAAGCACCGGCCGACCTCAGCGCGCGACGCGCATGCCTCCGAGCTCGATCGCCGTCAGCATCCGCGCGCGAACCTCGTGGCGCGCGCGCATCACCGCCTGGGCGACGTCGTGCCCTTGCGCGAGTGCAGCCGCCGCGCAGACCGCGAGGATACACCCTGTACCACGCATCGCAACGGCGAGACGACGATCGCGCAAGAGCGTGATCCCACTGCCGTCGGCGAGTACGTCGACGACCTCGTCGCCGTCCACATGACCGCCCTTGACGAGAACGGCGCGCGCGCCGAAGCCAAGCAGATCGTGCGCCGCGCGCTCGGCGTCCGCGGGCGTCTCGACGGCATACTGCACCAGGCGCGCAGCTTCGTGCGCATTGGGCGTGAAGAGCGTCGCGCGCGCAATCAGCGATTCACGATAGGCATCGACTACGGCCTCATCGGCGAACCTGCCGCCGCGCGACGCGGAGAAGACGGGATCGACGACGACGGGTGCATCGCACTTCGCAAGCGCATGAGCGACGGTGCGCACGCTCTCCGCATCGAGCAGCAGCCCCACGCGACAGGCTCCGACGCGCAGTGCCGCGAGTGCATCCAACTGCGCAACGATCGCTTCAGGCGGCGCGGGCCAACGCGCGCGAATGCCGCCGGGTCCCTGCGCCGTGACGCCGGCCAGCACCGTTGCGCCGCGAATTCCTAGGTCGCGCAAGACGAGCAGATCGAGGCCGACACCGGCGGCGTTCCATGGATCGTTGGCGCCGATCGAGACGACTGCCGGCGTCGCGCTCACGAGCGCGCGTTCCACGCATCCAGGAGCTGCCGTGCGGCGGCGCCCGCATCGTCGACACTTGCGACGGCACCGATCACCGCTGCCATCGCCGCACCCGCAGCGCGCACGGCCGCGATGTTCCCCGCGTTGATTCCGCCGATGGCGGCAACGGGCACAGGGCTCGCTTCGACGATGCGCTGTAGACCCGCCAAGCCGATATCGACAACATGCTCCTTCGACTGCGTGGGAAACGTGCAGCCGGCGCCAACGTAATCGGCGCCCAGCAGCGCGGCGCGGCGCGCCTGCTCGCCATCGTGGGTGGAGAGGCCCAGGATCGCCGATCCGAGGCGCCGCCGAACGGCGGCGACGTCGAGACCTCGGGCGTCCTCTTGACCGAGGTGGAGGCCGTGGGCGCCTGCGGCCAGGGCAAGCTCGAGATCGTCGTTCACGATCAGCAGTGCCCCCGCCGCGCGGCAACGCCCGACGAGGGCCTGCGCCGTCGCCAGCATGGCCTCCGCCTTGCCGCGATATTGGAAGAGGCGCACTCCGGCGGCGAGGCATGCCTCCAAGCGCTCGAGGGCACCGGCATGGCCGAGAATAACGTAGAGACCGGCAAGCCGGCGATCGGGTGAACTCATCCACACTCTCCACAGAGACTTGTGGAGAACATTCGTTCGTATACAAGGGCTTGGAGGTGCGGCGAGTTATTCCGTTTCATCCACACCATCCACATGTGCTTGTGGAGAACATTCGTTCGAATACAACATAGGGTTGGCTTTACTGCCTAGCCAGGCGACCCGAGCAGGAGGTCGCCGATGCGCATCAGGTCGTCGGCATCCGTGTACTGGATCTCCAAGCGCCCCCCTGCGCCCTGTGGAACGATCGCGATGCGGGCGCCCAAGCGCTCGCGCAGCTGTTGCTCGAAGGCGGCGATCTCGGCGTCGTTCTGCAGGCGCCGCCGGCGACGCTCGCGGCGCCGCACCGCACCGTCGAGCGTTACGATGCGTTCAGTCTGGCGAACATTCAAGCCTTGTGCAACAACGCGTTTCGCCAGTTCCCTGATTGCCCCCGGCTTGGCCCCGAGCAAGGCTCGGGCGTGCCCCGCGCTAAGGGTCCCCGAGCGCACCTGCGCTTGGATCTCGTCGGGCAAGCCCAATAGGCGCAAGGCATTGGCGACCGATGGGCGACTGCGCCCCAAGCGTTCGGCTACCTGCTCCTGTGTGAAGCCGTACTCGTCGATCAGGTGGCGAAAGCCCATGGCTTCCTCCAGCGGATCGAGGTCCTCGCGCTGGAGATTCTCCAGGATCGCTACTTCCAGACTCTGGCGATCGTCGGCCGAGCGGACCACCGCCGGTACCGTCGAAAGCCCGGCGATCTGGGCGGCCCGCCAGCGCCGCTCTCCGGCGATCAGCTCGTAGCGGCCGCCAGCCAGCGGGCGCACCAACAGCGGCACCAGCACGCCGTGGAGCGCGATTGAGGCCGCCAACTCTTCCAGCGGCCCGGCACCAAAGGCGCGCCTGGGCTGCTGTGGGTTGGGGTGAATTGCCGTCACGGGAACCTGCTGAAACGGCGAGCTTGGCCGGTCGCCCTGCCCGTCGGGGAAGAAGGCGCCCAAGCCGCGCCCGAGCCCGCGCTTCGTACTCACGAACCGACCTCCTGGAGCTCCGCGTCCCCTGCGACTTCCTTGGCGAGTGCGAGGTAGGCTTGCGCCCCGCGGCTCTTGGCGTCGAAGAGGATTGCGGGCTTGCCGAACGATGGCGCCTCGGAGAGGCGGACGTTGCGCGGAATGCGCGTTCGGAAGACCTGCGAGGGGAAGAACCGCGAGACTTCCTCGATCACGTCGACGGCGAGGTTCGTGCGAGCATCGACCATCGTCACCAGCACCCCCATGATCTGCAGCCCCGGATTCAGCGCCTCCCGTACGCGGCCGAGCACCGTCGTGAGCTGAGCCAGCCCTTCCAGCGCGTAGTACTCGGCCTGCACGGGAATGATCACCCAGTCCGCGGCCGTCATCGCGTTGATGGTCAGCAACCCGAGGCTCGGCGGACAGTCGATGAAGACGTAGTCGTACTCCGGGGCCAAGGCGTCCAGCGCCGATTTCAAGCGGGCCTCCCGCGAGAGGGCGCTGACCAGCTCGATCTCTGCACCGGCGAGATTGAGGGTCGCCGGGATCACCTTGAGGCTGGGGATCTCCGTCGAATAGATGACCTCGCTAGCGGCCGCGCGGTGAAGGAGCACGTCGTAGATGTCCTTTGCCACCTGCCGCTTGTCGATGCCCAACCCGGTAGAAGTGTTCCCCTGGGGATCGAGGTCGATCACCAGCACGCGCTTGCCGAGCACCGCGAGGCAGGCGCCGAGATTGACCGTCGTCGTGCTCTTGCCGACCCCGCCCTTTTGGTTGACCACGGCGACGATGCGGGTCGTTTCACGTGAAACACGCTTGACGCTCATCGCGAGGAGCCCGCTTCCGGGGCGGAGGCGAACGGGGGAGTCGCGACACCCGTGGGCGGCGCGCCGATTGACAGGGTCACACGGGCTTCCTCATGGCAGAGATTGATGCGCAGACGCTCCGTGTATAGGCGATTGCCCGAACGGTGCCGCGCTTTCAAGGGCGCGCTCGGCCAGTCCGAGCAGCACTGCGGGCGTGTTTCGGGCGGGCTCTTCCAGCACCTGCTCCAGAAGGTAACGGAGCAGCA
>SCQY01000224.1 GCA_004298665.1 bacterium
CCGGAGGCTTTCGCCACCTCGAGCAGACGCTCGACGTTGAGGTACGACTGCGCCGGCTGTGCCGGTCCGAGGAGAAAGGCTTCGTCGGCAAGGTGCACATGGAGCGCCTCGCGATCGATCTCGGAGTAGACGGCAACGGTAGCAATGCCCATCTCGCGAGCGGTACGCAGGATGCGCACCGCTATTTCACCACGGTTGGCAATCAAGAGTTTGCTGAAGATCGTCGAAACCTCCGCTGTAGAAACGCCGGTTCCGCTTTGCGGAGGAGGGCTGGGCGTTCCTGCCGGAACACCGAACCATGCGGAACGATGCTCTCGGGCTCACGGCGCGCGAAGCCGTGGATCTCCTGCGATCCGGCGTTCTCTCACCGCTCGAGTTGCTTGACGCCGCGCTAGCGCGCATCGCGGAGGTGGAGCCGGCCGTCAACGCGTTGCCGACCCTCTGCGCCGAGCGCGCGCGCGCTGCCGTGGCGCGCCTGGATCGCGGTGAGCGCGACCATCCCGGATGGTTGGCGGGCCTGCCGATCGTGGTGAAAGACTTGAACGACGTCGCCGGCGTGCGCACGACGTATGGCTCGCCGATCTTCGCCGATCACGTTCCGGAGCGCTCGGATATTCTCGTTGAGCGCCTCGAGGCGCGTGGGGCCATCGTCATCGCCAAGTCCAACACGCCGGAGTTCGGCGCCGGGGCAACGACCTTCAACGACGTCTTCGGTAAGACGCGCAACCCGTGGGACACCGCCAAGACGTGCGGCGGCTCCTCCGGCGGCTCCGCCGCGGCGCTCGCATGCGGCGAAGCATGGTTGGCAACAGGGTCGGATTTCGGCGGCTCGCTGCGTATCCCGGCCAGCTTCTGCGGCGTCGTCGGCTTGAGGCCGTCGCCCGGCCGCGTGGCGCATGGGCCCGCCCCACTGCCCTTCGACGCGCTCTCCGTGGATGGGCCCATGGGGCGCACCGTTGGCGACGTTGCGCTCTTGCTGGATGCGATGAGCGGGGAGCATCCCGCCGATCCCCTCTCGCTGGCAGCACCGGTGCGGCCGTTTACTTCCGCGGTCGAGCGTGCACGCGTTCCGGAGCGCGTGGCCTTCAGTCCCGATCTCGGCGGGATCATGCCCGTCGCCGGCGAGGTCCGGGATATCTGCGCAGCCGCGGCGCGCCGCTTCGAGCGGCTCGGCGCGCGGGTCGATCAGGCCAGCCCCGATCTCTCCGGCGCGCGCGAGATCTTTCAAACGCTTCGCGCCGCGAACTATGCCGCGCGGATGGCACCGCTGCTCGAGAATCACCGCAGCGAGCTGAAGCCCGAAGTGGTTTGGAACATCGAGGCGGGATTGCGCTTGAGCGCGCGGGAGATCGGGCACGCGGAGCGCGCGCGGGCGAAACTCTACGCGCGCGTCGCGGCGTTCTTCGAGCGCTATCCGCTCCTGCTCTGCCCGGCCGTGCTGGTGGCGCCTTTCGACGTCGACGTACGCTACGTCGAATACGTGGACGGGCAGCGGTTCGAAACCTACGTCGACTGGCTGATCGCGACGTTCGCGATCACGCTGACGGCCCTTCCCGCCCTCTCGGTGCCCTGCGGCTTCACGCCGGCGGGGCTTCCCGTAGGGCTGCAGATGGTAGGGCCGCCGCGCGGCGAGGCGCTGCTGCTCTCCGCGGCGGCGGCCTTCGAAGCCGCTGCCGGGCTGACGGCGCGGACGCCGCTCGATCCAATCGCGGTCTCAGCGTAGACGAGTCAGACGCCACGCGTCGCGAGCGCCTTGCCAGGCGTCGGCGGGGCGCTGGAGGAGGCGCGCGGCGGCCCGCCACCGCGGCGTCGCCGGCATGCCGCCGGCGCGTGGTGCGGCGGCCAGCACGACTTCCAGGGCAGCGAGGATCGCGGCTGCTTCTTCCTGCGTGGGGCTGCCTCCCTCGATCAGCGCGCTCATGACTCCAGCGGCGGGATGCCGACGGCGTGGAAGCCCGAGTCCACGAAGTGCACGTCGGCCGTGATTGCCGAAGAGAGCTCCGAGGCGAGATAGACGGCGGTGTTGGCGACGTCGTCGACCGTGATGTTGCGTTTGAGCGGGGCTACCTTCGGTACGACGCCCAGAATGTGCGAGAAGCCGCCGACTTGGCGCGATGAGGCCGTCTTGATCGGTCCCGCGGAGATCGCGTTGACGCGGATGCCGCGCTCGCCAAGATCGTACGCCAGGTAGCGCACCTCGGACTCGAGTGCGGCTTTGGCGATTCCCATGAGATTGTAGTTCGGCACGATCTCCGTGGCGCCGAGGTAGGTGAGGGCCATGATGCTCGCGCCGTCGCTCAAGACGTCGACCAGCGAACCGACGAGGCCCACCAGCGAGAAGGCCGAGATGTCCAAGGTGAGCGCAAAGCCGGCGCGCGAGGTCTGATAGACCTTTCCGGCGAGATCCTCTTTGTTGGCGTAGGCAATGGAGTGGACGAGCGTGTCGAGGCCGCCCCAGTGCGTGCGCAGTTTGTCGCGCAGGTGGGCGAGGTGCTCGTCGTTCGAGACGTCGCATTCGATGACGGCGGCTCCGTCGCACTCCGCTGCCAGCTTTTCCACCTCATCGCGCACGCGCTCGCCTTGGTACGTGAACGCAAGGCGCGCGCCTTGCTCGTGGAACGCCTTGGCGATTGCATACGCGATGCTCCAACGATTGGCGACGCCCGTCACCAGCGCGCGTTTCCCGTCCAGCAGACCCACGATCCCTCGCTCTCCTTTCCTACGAGCCCTTGGGCACGTTCGTGACGTCGAAGAAGTAGATGCGCTCGTCGTCCGCGCAGTAGAGGCCCAGTGCCTCGAGGCGCTTGCCGTTGCTCGTGCTGTCCTTTTCGAAGGCCAGGCGCATGCCGGCGGCTCCGCAGTCGATGCGCGCGAGCCAGTCGTACTCGCCTTCGACGGCCAGCGCGTGGCTAGGCGCCGAGACGACCACCGGATCGCTTTCCGAGGCGCCGCCCCCGCCGGAGATCCTGACTCCCGAGGGATACGACGGCGGCGGCAGCATGGCCGCGCCGACGATGCGCCCGAGGAACGTCTGGAAGACGATGCTGCGCCCTTCTTGCATGCGCCAGGCGTAGAGCGTATAGCCGGGAGCGTTGCCGTCCTCCTTCGAGTCGGGTTCGCCGTAGAGCGGCAGCACCGCGCCGATCGGCGCCCCCAAACGGACCCCGTCCGACGTCGAGAGGATCGCCTTGCCCTTCTCCGTGAGAGCTCGCTCGATGTGAATCTCGACAGCCGCGTCGTTGGCGTACGTCACGAGGACCTGCTCCCCGTCCTGCACCGCGTACTTCACATGCTGTGCCGTCGAAGAGGAGTCGACTTGAGAGATCTTGTCGAGCTCGCCGCGCGTGGCGCCCAGATGGAACGGGCCGAACGCAACTTTGAGGTTGGGGCGGAACGGCGGCGGGGTGGCGGTGCTTATCTCGTTGGGGCGATTCGCATCGTCGCCGTGAGGTTTGGCCGCGCCGGGAGAAGCGAAGACTAGAGCGGCGGCCGCTACGAGCAGCAATGGCGGCAGAATGCGGCGGAGGGGCATGAACATAGCCCGGCGGGTTCCCTCCGTCGCGCTCTCACCCCTCCCCGCAACATCTAGAGGGGAATGTTGCCGTGCTTGCGTTGCGGCCGCTCGACTCGCTTGTTTTCGAGCATCTCAAGGGAGCGACAGATCACGCCGCGCGTCTGTGGCGCCTCGATGACGTCGTCGATATAGCCGCGTTCAGCGGCGATGAACGGGTTGGCGAAGCGCCGCGTGTACTCGGCCACCAGTTCGTCGTTCTTTGCTTGCGGATCTTCGGCGCTTTCGATCTCGCGGCGGAAGATCGTCTTGACGGCGCCCTGCGGCCCCATGACGGCGATCTCGGCGCTCGGCCAGGCAACGTTGATATCGGCGCGGATATGCTTGGAGGCCATGACGTCGTAAGCGCCGCCATAAGCCTTGCGCGTGATGACCGTGATCTTCGGCACCGTCGCCTCGGCGTACGCGAAGAGCAGCTTGGCGCCGTGCTTGATGATGCCGCCGTACTCCTGCGCCGTGCCCGGAAGGAAGCCGGGTACGTCGACGAAGGTCACCAGCGGAATGTTGAAGGCATCGCAGAAGCGCACGAAGCGGGCGCTCTTGATCGAGGAGTTGATGTCGAGCACGCCCGCCAAGACTTTGGGCTGATTGGCGACGATGCCAACGCTGCGCCCCGCGAAGCGCGCGAAGCCGCAGATGATGTTCGGTGCGTACAGGGGCTGGATCTCGAAGAACTCGGCGTCGTCGACGACGTGGTTGATGATCTCCAGCATGTCGTAAGGCTGGTTGGGGTTCTCAGGGATGATCGCCGCCAGCTCCTCGTCAGCGCGCTGAGGATCGTCGCTGCAGGGTATGCGCGGCGGATCTTCGAGGTTGTTCTGCGGGAGGTAGGAGAGCAGTGTGCATGCCTGCTCCAGCATGTCGTCCTCGTCGGCTGCGATGAGGTGCGCGACGCCGCTCTTGGTGGCGTGCGTATAGGCGCCGCCGAGCTCCTCGAAGCTCACTTCTTCGTTGGTGACGGTCTTGATGATCTCCGGCCCGGTGATGAACATCTGCGCCACCTGATCGGTCATCAAGACGAAGTCCGTGATAGCCGGTGAGTATACCGCGCCGCCGGCGCACGGGCCGGCCACCAGGGATATTTGCGGTACGACGCCCGAGGCTTGGACGTTGCGCCAGAAGATCTCGGCATATCCGCCCAAGCTGACCACGCCTTCTTGGATGCGCGCCCCTCCGGAATCGTTGATGCCGATGACGGGGCAGCCGGTGCGGACGGCCATGTCCATGACCTTGCAGATCTTCTCCGCGAAAACTTCGCCCAGCGAACCGCCCATGACCGTGAAATCTTGAGAGAAGAGAAAGACTTGCCGGCCGCCGATGGTGGCGTATCCCGTGACGACGCCGTCGCCGAGGTAGCGTTTCTCGTCCATGCCGAACGCGCGCTGGCGATGGACGGCGAACTGGTCGAACTCCACGAAGCTCCCGGCGTCCACCAAGCGCTCGATACGCTCGCGTGCCGTGAGCTTGCCGCGCTGATGCTGTCGCGCGACGGCCGCCTCGCCGGCAGGCGCCATTGCCTCGGCGCGCTTGCGCCGGAGCTCGCTCGTGTGAATATCTTTGCCGTTGCTGGTCTGCACGACGCCGGGGTTCGGGCGCTGATTGCCCTGTGCCTGCGTGGCCTATGGAGGAGAGGCTATCCGCACGGGTTGCCGCTGGGCGGTGAGTAGTTGATACCCAGCGCCGCGGCGGAGCGCAGACCTACCTCATAGCTGCAGTACATGATCATGCCGGGCGGGTCCGAGTGAACGAAGCCCGTCTGCGCCTGGACAATCCCCGTCGAACCCAACAGTCCCTGGAGAATCGTGGGGACGGAGACGCCGGCCGTGAGCGACTGGCGCGTGACGGTGAAGTAGTGGAACGCCATGTAGTCGGGCCCGCCGAAACCTACGCCGGAGATCGTGCAGCTCGCTTGTGAAGGCGCCCCGTCGGGCTGCCAGTAGGGCTGAGCCGTGGGCCCCGTGTTCGGTACAGCCTGCGTCAACGCCGCAGCGGTGTCGCTGGCGACGTTGCTCGTGCACGGGAGCGGTGCCTGCGAGCCGTTGCTCATGGCGTCGTAGATGTTCGCCGCGCTGTAGACGCCGCCTTGGGCATAGGAGATCATCGAGCCGTAGCGGATTGCCGACTGCGCGCGCTCGCCCAGCACGCCGTAACGTCCGAAGTAGATGATCGCAAAGAGCGCGGTCAGCATCAGCGGCAGGAAGAGCGCTGTTTCCACCAGCGCCTGTCCGCGCCGCGCGCCGCCCAGAGCGAAGCGTCGAACGCCGGTCACGAGCACGGCACGCCTCCCGACGGGTATGCGGCGTATGGCTTGGTTGGCCCGGCGACGTCCCAGTTGAGGCTGACGGAGACGCTGGAGAAGTCGACGGTGTACGCCGGGAACGGGTAGGTCGCCCACTGAGGCTCCGCGGGCTGGAAAGGCTGACCCGTGTGCGGGTTGAGCGTGGCGGGACTGAAGGTCTCGTTGACGGCCGTCAACGTCTCGGCGCTGCGCCCGATGGCCTGGAACGAGTTGCCCGTCCCCAGCCCCATCAGCTGCGGCACCAGCGTGGGGACGTTCTTACACGCGGCGACGTCGACGGTCTCCG
>SCQY01000225.1 GCA_004298665.1 bacterium
ATTCCCGTCTGGCGGAAGATCTCCGCGGCGAACTCGTACCACGTGCATGCGCCCGCGTTGGTGACGTGGTAGATGCCGAAACGTTCGCTCTGCGCGATGGCGCGCATGCCGCGGGCCACGTCGCGCGTATACGAGGGTGCGACCGTCTGATCCGAGACCACGCGGATGTGCTCGCCGGCGCGCGCTTTGCGCAGCATCGTCTCGGCGAAGGTCGTCCCTTTCACGCGCGAACCGGCCATGCCGTAGAGCCCGCAGGTACGCACCACGAACCACGCATCGCCGTGGCGTGCGATCATGCGCTCCCCCGCTACTTTGGAGATCGCGTAGGCGCTCAGCGGCGACGGAGGCGCGGACTCCGGATACGGCGCGTGCGCCGCGCCGTCGAATGCGTAATCCGTGCTGACGTGCATGAGCGCCGCGCCTACGGCGCGGCAGGCCGCAGCCAGGGCGTCGGCGCCTAACGTGTTGACGGCGAAGGCGAGCGCCGGTTCATCTTCGCAGCGCTCGACGTCGTGGAAGGCCGCTGTATTGATCACCAGCGTGGGCCGATGTTCCGCGAGCAGCGTCGCCATGCTCTCGGAACGCTCGAGATCGAACGCAGGGCGGTCGAGCACCAGCGGTGCACGATCGGCGAACGCTGCCATCAAGTCGACGCCGAGCTGCCCGCGCGAGCCGACGATCGCCACGCGATCCAGGAGAGCCATGGCGCGCGCTTCGCCTGCCGCTAGACGTGCGCCTTCGCCAGTTCCTCGAAGGCAGCGAGCGCCGATGCCACCACCTGGTCCATATTATAGTAGCGATATTCAGCCAGGCGTCCCACGAACGTGACGTTGCGCTCCTTGGCGGCCAACGCCGCGTACTTCTGATAGAGCGCCCGGCATTCGGGGTTGGGGATGGGGTAGTAGGGGTCGCCCTCGGCGCGCGGGTATTCGCGCACGATCGTGGTCTCGGGATGCTCCTGCCCCGTCAGGTACTTGAACTCCGTCGTCCGCGTGTAGGGCACGGACTCGTCCGGCTCGTTGATGACGGCAGCCTCTTGATACACGGGCCTGTCGAGGGTCTCGAACTCGAAATGCAGCGAGCGATAGGGCAGCTTGCCGAAGCGCTCGTCGAAGTACTCGTCCACCGGCCCCGTGAAGATCAGGTGGCCGAAGCGCTCGCGATCGGCGATGGTGCGGTAGTCGCATCCCAGCGCGAGATCGATGCGCGGATGGTCCACCATCGCCTGGAACATCGCTGCGAAGCCCTCACGCGGCATCGCCTGAAAGGTGTCGGCAAAATAGCGGTCGTCGCCGTTGGTCCGGGTAGGGATGCGCCCGCAGACGCTTGCGTCCAGATCTGAGGGGTCGAGCCCCCACTGCTTGCGCGTGTAGCCGCGGAAGAAGAGCTCGTAGAGCTCGCGCCCCACCTTGGCCACGATGGCGTCTTCCGAGGTGGCGATGCGCTCCACGCTCTGTGCCCGCCCCGCCAAGAACGCGGCGGCCGCGCCCTCGTCGAGCGGGACGCCGAAGAGTTGGTGGAGCGTTACCTGGTTGATGGGGATGGGAACGAGGGCGCCGCGCACGCGGGCCAGGACGCGGTGCTCATAGGGGCGCCAGGCCGTGAAGCGGGAGAGGTAGGCGACCACGCGCTCCGCGTTGGTGTGGAAGATGTGCGGGCCGTAGCGGTGGATGCGCACGCCGTGGTCGTCCAACGGATCGTAAGCGTTGCCGGCCAGGTGCTCCCGGCGGTCGATCAGCAGAACCCGCGCCCCGAGCTCGCCGGCCAGCCGTTCGGCCATCGTGGCTCCCGCGAATCCCGCCCCCACCACCAGGTAGTCGTACATGGCGGGGCCTCTTGCGCGCCGGGGCACAGGTTTACCTTGCAATATCCGATAACTTGCGTAGCGATGCGCGCGGTCTTGGGAACCGCTGCGCCTTGCCGTAGCATCGAGGTCGAGGGAGGACTGTGCTGGGTGATCTGTTGGCGTGGTTCACGGGAAAAGAAGTGAACCGCCGCAAGTTTCCGCGCAAGCGGAAGCCCTTCCATGCAACCTACAGCATCGACGGCGGCGTCACCCGGCGTCCTGCGATAGGCTTGGATATCAGCGGCGGCGGCATGTGCGTCATCACCCAGGAGGATCCGGGCCGCGACGAGTTCGACCTCACCGCGCTGATCGAGCAGCGCACGGTGCGCATGCGCGCCAAGGTCGTTTGGCGGGATCGCGTCAACCACCAAGGCCGTACCGTTCATCGCATGGGCATGCGTTTCACGGGGATCCCTGCCGATGACTGGGACGCCATCGTGCGCTACACCACGGATCGCCCCGTCGGTGAGGACAACAAACTCCAGGAGGAGCTCGAAGTCGTGCGCATGACGCCCGACGAGACCGACCGCCTCCTGCCCCAGGCGCTTCAGACGCGCCTGCTCTCGATGCTCGTGGAGCGCCGCAGGCTGGCCCCCCTCAACCCCAAGCAGACGCCGCTGGTGGCCTACTTCTACGGCGGCGTGGCGCGGCACAACGGTATCGCCCTCCACCGGCTCACGATCCACAGCAAGCTCGTCATGACCGACGGTAACAGCGAGGGCTTCGAGACCCGCTTCCTGTTCGACGATCGCGGCGAGCAGGTCACGATGCTCAACTGAACCAAACCCTGTCGCCATGGGAAAGACGGCGGTCATCACGGGCATTACCGGGCAGGACGGCTCCTATCTCGCAGAGTTCCTGCTGGAGAAGGGCTATCGTGTGGTCGGCGTCACGCGCCGGACGAGCACGCAGGTCAACGAGCGCATCAACCACTTGGAAGGCAAGATCGAGCTGGTCTCCGGCGATCTGCTCGATCAGAGCTCGCTGACCGCGGTCATTCGCGATGCCCGCCCGGACGAAGTCTACAACCTCGCCGCGCAGTCGTTCGTTCCCGCCTCCTGGGCGCAGCCGGTGCTCACGGGAGAGTTCACGGCCCTAGGCGTCACGCGCGTGCTGGAGGCGATCCGCGCCATCGACCCGCACGTCCGGATGTACCAGGCTTCGTCTTCGGAGATGTTCGGCTTGGTGCGCGAAGTGCCGCAGCGCGAAAGCACGCCCTTCCATCCGCGCTCGCCGTACGGCGTGGCCAAAGTCTACGGCCACTGGATCACCGTCAACTACCGCGAGTCCTACGATCTGTTCGCCGTCTCCGGCAT
>SCQY01000226.1 GCA_004298665.1 bacterium
GCAGAACACGTACTACCTCTGGGGGACCAACGGCTACAGCGGCCAGACGATGATCGCCGTCGGCGCGATGCAGGTGGAGATCCTCAAGGGCGCCTTCCAGGACGTGCGCCTGGTGGCGACCTACGGTAATCCCTACAAATGGGTGGTGGAGGGGCCGGCGCCGATCTATCTCTGCACGCATCCGCGCGCCCCGCTCTCGCAGCTCTGGCCGCGCTTCAAGTGGTACGGCGCGTGATCAGATCACGTTGATCTCGACGATCGGTTCGCGCCGCACAATGCGCTCGAAGGAGAGCACCGTCAGGTCCAGCGTGCGGTACGCGCCGTGGATGATCAGCTCGGCGACGCCGCGCCCCACGGCAGGCGAGTGCTGTAGCCCATGGCCGCTGAAGCCGTTGGCGAAGTAGGCGTTCGTCAGCGCGGGATGGACTCCCACGATACCGTTGTGGTCGAAGACGTTGTACTCGTAGTAGCCCGCCCACGAGCTGCGCAGCTTCACGCGCTCGAAGAGCGGCACGCGCTGCGCGAGCGCCGGCCAGATGATCTCCTCGAACGTGGCGCGCTCCACTTCCAGCGGCAGATCGTCGGGATCGTTCTCCTCCGGCGGTGAGATGCCGGCGATGAAGCTCTCGCCCTCCGGGCGGAAGTAGACGCCGCTGGTATCGATTACCAGCGGACAGCGCGCGAGGCTGCCCGGTGCCGTGAAGACGTAGACGCAGCGCCGGCGCGCGCGCACGGGAAGATCGACGTTCAGCATCGCACCGACGGAGGCGGCCCATGGGCCCGCGGCGTCGATCACGATGTCGAGCGGGATGGTCGAGTTGTCGGCTAGGCGCACCGCCCGCACGAGGCGGCCGCCGATCTCCATGCCGGTGACCTCGCCGTGATGGTAGACAACCCCTTGCGCCAGCGCCCTCGAGCGGAAGAGCTGCAGCAGGAGATAGCCGTCGAACCAGCCCTCGCCGCTCAAGCCTAGACTTCCCGTCGACACGCCCTCTGTGGAGAGCCATGGGAAGCGCTCGCGCAGCGCCGCCGGATCGAGCAGCGCCACGTCCACGCCGTGCTCGCGCTGAATTGCGTGATTCGAGCGGAGCCGCTCGACGCCGTGCTCGCCGGCGAGAAAGAGATAGCCCTGCTCCGCCAAGCCGATCTCGCGCACGAAGTCGACGCCGAACTGCGACATCGCGATATTGATCGGCGTGGAGAACTGCTGACGGATGGAGCTGGCGCTCAGCGCCGAGGACGCCATGCGGTACGTCGGATCGCGCTCGACGACCGTGACCTTCCCATGGAAGGCGGGATCGCGCGTCAGGAAGTAGGCGATCGCGCTGCCGATCGCGCCCCCGCCGACGATGACGACCGATGGTGGCATGGGAGGTGTTTGCGGAGGTGCGGCGCCGGGCTCCTGCAGGCGCCGGAAAAAGCGCGCGCCGCTCTCAGGCGCGACAGCGCAGCAGGTTCATCGGTTTGAGCGTCATGACGATCTCATCGTCTTGATTCAAGACCTCGATGAGCGAGCGCACCATTCCGCGGTCTGGCTTCGATCTCGAGCGCTTCGCTTCCAGGACGGTCAGGCGTATGCGCAGGTGATCGCCGGGGCGTACCGGCTTGGTCCAGCGCAGCTCGTCGATCCCCGGGGAGGCGAGACTAGCCACGTTCGAGAGGTAGTGGTTGACGAAGAGGCGCATCACGACGGCCGCCGTCTGCCAGCCGCTGGCGATCAGGCCGCCAAAAGGACCGGTCGCCGCCGCTGCGGGATCGATGTGAATGTACTGCGGATCGTAGCGCTTTGCGAAGTCGATGATCTCGGCTTCCGATATCTCGATCGGTCCGTACTCGAAGGTCGATCCGGACACATAGTCTTCGAAGTAGCGCTGCTCGATGGGGGTGGCGAAGTCGCCGCCCGTCGTCTGCTGTTGCATGCGTTCGACCTTTGGGCGAGCCGCCCGCCTGTGCCTGCACGACCCTGTGCTATGCAGGGTCTCCGCGATGCTGCGCGGTACTTGGCGTCTGCGGCACAACGTGGGAGAGTATGGGCCTGGTGGCTCACCCGGTCTTCAAAACCGCGGAGGCCTTCGCAAGGGGGCTGGTCGGTTCGATTCCGACACT
>SCQY01000227.1 GCA_004298665.1 bacterium
CATTGGGGCAAAGGATACGCTACCGAAGGCGGGCGCGCCGCCCTCGATTACGCCTTCACCACCTTGAAGCTGGACGAAGTCGTCGCGCTCACGGCCGCAAGCAACATTCCATCGCAACGCGTGATGCAACGCCTCGACATGACACACGATCCCAACGATGACTTCGATCATCCTCACGCTCTCGGCACATCGCTCCAGCGTTGTGTGCTCTACCGATCCCATCCATAATGGAACGACGGGGGACGCGCCATGTCACTTACGCGTGTGACCCAAGGTAGGCTTCGACGACGGCGGGCTGGTGGAGCAGCTCGCCTCCTGTTCCGGAGAGCGTGATTCGCCCGCGCTCCAACACGTAGGCCCGGTCGGCCAGCGCCAGCGCTTTCCGTGCGTTCTGTTCGACGAGCAGCACGGCGGTGCCGCTTGCCCGCACCTCGGCGATGATGGAAAAGATGGCGTCAACCAGCTTGGGCGCCAGGCCCATCGAGGGCTCGTCCAGCAGCAGCAGTCGCGGCTTGGCCAGCAGGCCGCGCGCGATGGCCAGCATCTGCTGCTCGCCACCGGAGAGCGAGCCCGCCGGCAGCGCGCGCCGCTCGCCGAGGACAGGAAAGCGCGCATACATCGCGTCGATGGCGGCGCGTCGCTGAACGGCCGGAGTACGTGCCGCACCGAGCTGGAGGTTCTCCTCGATCGACATCTGCGCGAGGATCAAGCGGCCTTCGGGAACGTGGATCAGCCCGCGTGCGACGATGGCATGGGGGCGCAGCCCCGAGAGGCGCGCGCCGTCGAGCGTCGTGCTGCCGGCGCGCGTGCGAACCAGCGCGCTGAGCGTCAGCAGCAGCGTGGTCTTCCCCGCGCCGTTCGCGCCGACGATCGAGACAAGCTCGCCTTCGCGTACTTCAAGCGAGATGCCATGCAGTACCTCGATGCGCCCATAGCCGGAACGGAGGTTCTCCACACGCAGCAGCACGTCGCTCACTGTGCCGCCTCCGATCCCAGGTATGCCTCGACGACGGCGGGGTCGCGCGATACTTCAGCCGGCGTCCCCTGGGCGATCAGCTCTCCGAAGTTCAGCACGGCCACGCGATCGCACGTTCGCATCACCAGCGGCATATCGTGCTCGACGAGCATGACGGCGACGTCTTCCTGGGCAATCGAGCGAATCAGCGCCTGGAGGCTTGCCGTCTCAGCGGGATTCATCCCCGCGGCCGGCTCGTCCAGGAGCAGGACGCGCGGGCGCATCGCCAGCGCCCGGGCAATCTCCAGCCGGCGCTGCGAGCCGTAAGGCATCACGCTGGCCACTGTCTGCCACTCGTCGCGCGGGACACCTACGCGATGGAGCAGGTAGCGCGCGTGCTCGTCGAGCTCGATGCGCGCGCGGCGCACGGCGGGGAGGAAGACGAAAGCCCCGAGGTCCGGATCGCGGCGAATGCGCGTAGCCCCGACGACCACGTTCTCGATGGCCGTCATGCGCGGGAACAGGCGAATGTTCTGGTAGGTCCGCGCGACGCCCAGGCGTGCGATCTGGTGTTGGCGCCGCCCGGAGAGCGGGGTGTCATCGAGCGTCACGCTGCCCGTGGTCGGCGCGACGACTCCGGTAGTGACATTGATGAGCGTGGTCTTCCCTGCGCCGTTGGGTCCGATCAGGCCCACCACATGGCCGCTCTGCACGTCGAACGTGACGCCGCTGAGCGCATGCACGCCGCCGAAGTTGACACCGACGTCACGGTAATGGAGGGTGCTCATCAGCCTTGCCCCTCCGCGGCAGCGGTCGTTGCGGCCTTTCGACCCCGCCGATCGCGGGACCAGAGTCCGGCGATTCCCTGCGGGGCGAAGATGACAACGGCCAGCAGCACGATGCCGTTGACGATATCGCGGTAGTCGTGCAAGAAGCGGAAGACCTCCGGAAGCAGCGAGATGATCGCGGCGCCCAGCATCGCACCCCACGGACTGGCCGCTCCGCCGATCACGCAGTAGACTAGGATATCGATCATGCGCGAGAAGCCCCAGTCGCCCGGTGCGATGAAGAAATTCTCGTGGGCGTAGAGGGAGCCCGCGATGCCCGCGATGGCGGCGCTGCCCACGAAAGTCCAGAATTTCACGCGGGCGGGGTCGATACCAAACGAAGCGGCGGCATACTCGTCCTCGCGTACGGCGGCGATCGCCCAGCCCGCGCGCGTTCGGCGCAGCCGCCAGAAGAAGAAGGCCAGGACCGCCAACACGAGATAGATTTTCCAGGTCGTGGTCTCGTTGGGAATCTGCGAGAGCCCCTCGGCCCCGCCGGTAATCGAAAGGTTGTTCTCCACGATCAATGCGATCTCGCCGAAGCCGATCGTGGCGATGGCCAGGAAGACGCCGCGCAGGCGCGTTACTGGGAGGCCGATCACCACCCCGACGGCGGCGGCCGCCGCGGCGCCGATCAGCGTCGTGACGCTCAGCGGCCAGCCGCGCGAGAGCGAGAGCAGCGAGGCCACATAGGCGGCGATGCCGCCGAAAGCGGCGTTAGCCAGCGCAAGATGCCCCGCCTGGAGCGTTAGTGAGAGCGAGAGCGCGAAGATCGCGTTGATCCCGACCTGGTCGATCAGCTTCGAGTGCAGCGCGTAGAAGTGCACCAGCCATTCCATTGCGTTACGCCGTCCGTGCGGCACGCTTGCCGAGCAGGCCGGCTGGGCGCACGATCAAGATGAGGAACATGACGGCGAAGGCGATGGCGTCGCGATAGCTCGACGAGAGGTATGCGACACTGAAGACCTCGAGCAGTCCCAGCAGGAAGCCCCCGAGGACGGCACCGGGTATGGAGCCCATCCCCCCGAGGATGATGACGGCCAGGCCCTTGAGTTCGATGCGCTGACCCATGAGGATGCCGACGGCATTGAACTGCGCGCCGATCAGAATGCCGGCGGCTGCTCCCAGCGCTCCCGCGATGAGGAACGTCAAGCCGATGGTGCGCTCCACGTCGATGCCCAGCAGCGAGGCGGCTTTGGTATTCTCGGCGACGGCCCGGATGGCGCGCCCGAGCGAAGTGGCCTTCAACAGCAGGCTGAGCATGATCATCATCAGCAGCGAGATCACGAGCACCGAGAGGTCGATGGCCGTGAACGTCGCGTGGCCGATGTGGAGGTTGGCGCTGACGACGGCGCCCGCGGGATAGCCCACTTCGTCGGGGCCGAAGATACCGCGCACGACGGAGACCACGATGATGCCGAAGGCGATCGAGGAGATCAGCGGGCCCAGCGCTCCGCCGCCGACGCCGCGCGCTCGCAGCGGCGCGAAGGCGACACGATCGAGCACCACGCTCAACACGCCGCCGAAGGCGGTTGCCGCCAGGAAGGCCGCCCAGAACGGCATCCCGTGGCCGACGAGCGCGAGCGCTACGAACGACGAAGCCATGAAGATGGCCGAGTGCGCTAGGTTCAAGATGTCGAGCACGCCGAAGATCAGCGTGTACCCGACGGCGAATAGCGCATACACCGCACCGAGAAAGATGCCGTTGGCGAGCTGCTGGTCGAACACGGTCCCCCCATTTCGCGAAGGGAGGGCGGGAGCCTTTCGCTCCCGTCCTCCCCCGTTCGGCGGTGAATGGCTCTGAGCCGGGTACTAATCCTCGAACTTGGCGAACGTGCCGTTCTTGATTTGAACGACGAAGCCGTGGGCGTCGGCATCACGCGTCGAGGCGAACTTGAAGGAACCGATGACGGTCTGAACGGTGCCCAGTTCCTTGAGCGCCGAGCACATACCGGCGGCATCGCCGGGGTGCGATTTCTTGACCGCCGCGGCCGCGATCTGCACGCCCGCGTAGGCCTGCGCTGCGAACTGGTCAGGCGACTTCGCGTACTTCGCCGTATAGTTCTTGACGAAGGCGGCGTTGCCGTTGGTCTCCGCGCCGGAGTACCAGGCCGCGCCGACGATCACGTTCTGGGCGGCCTTGCCGGCCAGCGCGATGATCTGCGGGGAGTTAAATCCGTTGCCGCCGATCTCGTGCGCGTTGAGGCCGACCTGGCGTGCCTGAGCGAGGAGCTTGGCGCCCTCGGCGTAGAGCGCGCCGTAGACCACGACGTCCGGCTTGGCTTCCTTGATCTTGGTGAGCTGAGCCTTGAAGTCGACGTCGCCCTTGTGGAACGTCTCGACATCGACGACCTTCACGCCCGACTTGGGCAGCACGGCATTGAAGATCGTGTAGTCAGCCTTGGTGAACTGGTCGTCATCACCGTAGATGATGGCGGCAGTCTTCACATGCCAGGCTTTCTTCGCGGCCTCGATCACGTCCGGGACGATCTGCGCCTCGGAAAGCGAGTTCCGGAAGACGCACGGACCCATCGCTGGAATGCCGCTGGCGGTGTTGGAGACGCCCAGCACGGGGACGTTCGCCTTGACGGCGAGCGGGTCGGACTTGAAGGCCTCGCTCGAGAGCGTCGGGCCGATGATGAGCGACGTGCCGTTGCCGAACGCCGACTGCATGATGTTGATGACCTGCGCAGGCGAGGTCGCGGAGTCTTGAACGTCGATCGAGATCTTCTGTCCGCCGGCGTCGATCTTGCCTGCGTCGATGTCGGCCTGTGCCAGTTCCGTCGCATTCTTCTGCGAGGTGCCGTAGGCGCCGGCAGGGCCCGTCGCGTCAAAGATCGCCGTCCATTTGAGGTCGGGATGCGAGGCAGCGAGGCCGGCGCCCGTCGCCGCGGCCAGCGTGCCGCCAAGGGCCGCGGTCGCGATGAGTACGCGAGTGATATTACGCACGAAATCCTCCCAAGAGAGTAAAAAGCCTCTGCCGGCAGACGCCGGCGAGCTGATGAGGCAGTAAGCGGTGATTCGCGCGCTCCCGCGCGCGTGCCTGGTGGCTGCCCAAGCAACGCCAGGGGGGGCTTTGGAGTTGCGCGAAGGGCTTGGGCGTGACCATCTCGTTGAAATCCGAGGTCGCGATCGACGGGAGGCATCTGGGTCTCGAAGACGTCGAGGCCGTCGCCGTCTTCAACCGCCCCGCCCGCGTCGTCGACGAGGCCTGGAGCGCCGTCGAGGCGGCGCAGCGGACCGTGGAGCGCCAATTCGAGCGCGGCGCCGTGATCTACGGCGTGACGACCGGGTTCGGCCGCCTGGCCAACGTCGCGGTCCCGCCCTCGCAGGCCCGCGTGCTGCAGCTCAATCTCGTGCGCTCGCACGCCGCCGGCACGGGGCCGCCCTTCGCGATCCCGCAGGTGCGCGCCGCTCAGCTGCTCCGCGTATCGACGCTCGCCGCCGGCCACTCCGGGGTTCGGCGCGTCGTCGTCGAGCTGGCTCTTGCGCTGCTCAACAGCGGCGTCACGCCCTGCGTCCCCTCGCAGGGCTCGGTGGGCGCCAGCGGCGACTTGGCCCCGCTGGCCCACATGACGCTCACGCTCCTTGGAGAGGGTGATGCCTATTTCGGTGAGCAGCGCATGCCGGCACGCGAGGCGCTCTCGCGGGCCGGCCTCGAGCCGATCATCCTCCATCCCAAGGAGGGTCTCTCGCTGGTGAACGGGACCGAGGTGATGACGGGGGTCGCCGTGCTCGCGCTGCTGCGCGCCGAGCGTTTGATCGCCGCCGCCGACGTGATCGGCGCGATGAGCCTCGAGAGCTTCCTCGGCACCGACGCGGCCTTCGACGATCGCATCAACCGCTTACGCCCCCACCCGGGTCAGGCGCGCGTGGCGGAGAACCTGCGCAAGATGCTGGCGCAGAGCGAGATCATGCGCTCGCACCGCGATTGCGGACGCGTTCAAGATCCGTACTCGTTCCGCTGCATTCCCGTGGTGCACGGCGCAGTGCGCGACGCCGCCGCCTACGCGAGGCGCGTCTTCGAGATCGAGGCGATCTCGGTGACGGACAACCCGCTGGTCTTTCCGGAAGACGACGCCTTTCTCACGGGCGGCAACTTCCACGGCCAGCCGGTGGCGCTGGCGTGCGACGTGCTCAAGACGGCGATGGCGGAGCTGGCGTCGATCAGCGAGCGCCGCCTCTATCTGCTGCTCAACGCGCAGGAACGCGGACTGCCCCTCTTCCTTGCACCACAGAGCGGCGTGCAGAGCGGACTCATGCTCGCGCAGTATACGGCGGCGGCGCTGGTGAGCGAGAACAAGGGCTTGGCGTGGCCCAACAGCGTCGACTCCATTCCAACGAGCGCGGGCCAAGAAGATCACGTCTCGATGGGGATGACGTCGGCTCGCAACCTCGATCGCGTGCTCGACAACGTCGAAGGCGCCCTCTGCTGCGAGCTGCTGGGGGCGCTCGCAGCCACCGATTGCCGGCGCCCCTTGCGCTGCGGCGCGGGGACTCAGGCTGCCTACGAGACGGGACGCGCGGTGGTTCGGCCGCTGGTGGAGGATCGCCCGCCCTCGCTCGACATCGAAGCGCTACGCGCTCTTCTACGTTCAGGGGATATGGTGCGCGCCGTCGAGGCGACGGTCGGCGCGCTGTGATCGCAACGGAGTCCCGCGACCCGCATCTCTGGCTGGAAGACGGCGGCGATCCAGCCGTCCAAGCGTGGGTTGCGCGGCAGAATGCCCGGACTGCGGCGGCGATCGCCTCGTATGGTGGACGCGAACGTCTTGCTGCGCGCATCGAGGTACTCCAGCGCATCGCGGCCGTGGGTGCCCCGCGCGAGCACGGCGGGCGTCTCTTCTACGCGCGGCGCGCCGCCGGCCAGGAACAACCCTCGATCGTGCTGCGCGAGGCCGATGGACGCGAGCGGTCGCTGATCGACCCGGTGGCCCTGGGCGCAGGGGTGACTACCGCCATCGATTGGTGGTACCCGTCGCGTGAGGGCACCTACGTGGCCTGCGGGCTCTCGGGCGGAGGCGACGAGAACTCGACGCTGTACGTCGTCTCGACCACAGATGGTGCGGTGCTCCCGGACCGCATTCCCCGCGCTCGCTTTGCCAGTGTGGCCTGGCTTCCGGACGAAAGCGGCTTCTACTATACACGGCACGAGGAAGATCCGCTCTACCGGCGCGTCTATCGCCACCTGCTGGGTGATCCCGTCGAGCGCGACGAGCTCGTCTTCGGCGCCGATCTCGGCCCCGCCGAGCTGCCTGGTGTCACGCTATCCGACGACGGCCGTTGGCTCTTCGTTACCGTCTCACACGGCACGGCGTGGGAGGATGCCTATCTGCTCGATGTGCGCCACGCGCCGGTCTCCCCGATTGTCGTCTCGCGTGGTGTCGAGGCGTACTACCGCGCGGTGTGGCTGCCCTCGGGGCAACTCGTCATGCAGACCACCGACGGCGCCCCCAATGGGCGCGTGGTGGCGCTCGATCCCGAGCACCCGGAGCGCGCGGCATGGCGAACGCTCGTGACGGAGGGCGACGCGCGCCTTATCCAATGCGAAGCCGCCGGCGAGCGGCTGGTGCTCCACTATCTGCGCGATGCCGCCTCGCGCGTGGAGCTACGCAGCTTGGACGGAGGCAGCGCGCTCGATGTCGCGCTATCCGCATACGTGAGCGTCAACGAGATCGCTGCAGACCCTCGTCTCCGGACGGCGTACCTGGCGACGACGGGTTTCACCGATCCTGCGCGCGTCTATGCGCTCGATGCCGCGACGGGGGAACTCCGCCTGTGGGAGAAGGTAGAGGCCCCCGTCGATTCCGCGGAAATCCTCGTCGAGCAGGTCGCCTACCCCTCGCTCGACGGCACGTCCGTCCCGTTGTGGCTGATCCGTCACCGTCGTACCGTCGGGCCCGCACCCACGCTGCTCTACGGCTACGGCGGCTTCGATATCTCGCTTACGCCGGCGTATCTGGGTGCGATGCTGGCCTTCGTCGAAGCCGGTGGGCTCTACGCCATCGCCAATCTGCGCGGCGGCGGGGAGTTCGGTGAGGCATGGCATCGCGCCGGAATGCTCGCCGGCAAACAGAACGTCTTCGACGACTTCGCCGCGGCAGCCGGCTATTTGGCGGAGAGCGGCCTGGGCGACCGGCGGCGCATCGCCGTCTATGGCGCCTCCAACGGCGGGCTGTTGGTAGCCGCGGCGATGACGCAGCAGCCGGAGCGTTACCGGGCCGTTCTCTGCGCCGTGCCGTTGACGGACATGCTGCGCTACCACCGCTTTGCCATCGGCTCGTACTGGATACCAGAGTATGGCGATCCCGACCGCGAGTTGGACCGGGTGTGGCTTGCCGCCTATTCGCCCTACCACAACGTGTGTGACGGCGCGGCGTATCCAGCGACGCTGATTGCGACGGGGGAGCACGACACGCGGGTCGACCCGCTCCACGCGCGCAAGTTTGCCGCCCGCCTGCAAGAGGCGCAAGGCGGCCAGGCCCCGATCCTCCTGCGCGTGGAGACAGCCGCGGGACACGGACAGGGCATGCCGGTGGGCAAACGCGTCGACGAGCGCGCCGACGAGCTCACGTTTCTGTTCCACCATCTGGAGATGACGCCGTGAACGTAGAGACATCGATCCACGCGCCGCGCGGCCGCGAGCGCACATGCAAGGGATGGGAGCAGGAAGCGGCGCTGCGCATGCTGATGAACAATCTCGACCCGGCGGTGGCCGAGCGCCCGCAAGACTTGGTCGTCTACGGCGGAAACGGGAAGGCCGCGCGCGACTGGGAGTCGTTCGAGAAGATCGTTCGCACGCTGCGCCGCTTAGAGAACGACGAGACGCTGATCGTCCAGTCGGGCAAGCCGGTGGCCGTCTTCAAGACGCATCCGCGCGCCCCGCGCGTGCTGATCGCCAACTCCAACCTTGTAGGGAAGTGGGCGGACTGGGAACACTTCCGCGAGCTCGAGCGCCGCGGCCTGATGGTGTACGGCCAGATGACGGCAGGTTCGTGGATCTACATCGGCTCCCAGGGCATCGTTCAAGGTACCTTCGAGACGTTCGCAGAGCTTGCCAATCAGTACTTCGGCGGCAGCCTCTCGGGGCGCGTCGTGCTGACCGCGGGTCTTGGCGGCATGGGCGGCGCCCAGCCGCTGGCCGTCACGATGAACGGCGGCATCGCGCTGTGCGTCGACGTGGACCCCGCGCGCCTGGAGCGGCGGCTTCAGACGCGCTATCTGGACATGATCGCCTCCTCGCGCCTGGACGCGCTGACCATCATCGAGTCGGTGCGCGCGCGCAAGGAGCCTGTCTCGATCGGCTACGTGGGAAACGCGGCCGAGGAGCTGCCGGCAATTCTGGCACGCGGGCTGAAGGTGGACGTGGTGACCGATCAAACCAGCGCCCACGACCCGTTGGACGGATACATCCCCGTGGGCCTGAGCCTTGCGCAGGCAGCCGACCTGCGTGCAGTTGACCCCGCGGAGTACGAGCGCCGCGCTATCGCGTCGATAGCGCAGCACGTGCAGGCGATGCTTGCATTTCAAGAGCGCGGAGCCGTCGTCTTCGACTACGGCAACAATATCCGCGAGCAGGCGCGCCGCGGCGGCGTGCGCAATGCGTTCGACTTTCCAGGATTCGTGCCGGCCTTCATACGCCCGCTCTTCTGCCGGGGCAAGGGCCCCTTCCGCTGGGTGGCGCTCTCCGGCGACCCGCAGGACATCGCGCGTATCGACGACGAGCTGTTGGCGCTCTTTCCGGACGACGCACGCCTGCGCCGCTGGATCGAGATGGCGCGCGCACGCATCGCCTTCCAGGGGTTGCCGGCACGCATCTGCTGGCTGGGCTACGGGGAACGCGCGCGCTTTGGCTTGCGCATCAACGAACTGGTGGCCTCGGGGGAGGTCAGCGCACCGGTCGCGATCGGGCGCGATCACCTCGATGCGGGAAGCGTGGCCTCGCCGTATCGCGAGACCGAGGCCATGAAGGACGGCAGCGACGCAGTTGCCGACTGGCCGCTGCTCAACGCTCTGCTCAACACCGCTGCCGGTGCTTCGTGGATCGCCATCCACCACGGCGGCGGCGTGGGCATCGGCTACTCCCAGCATGCCGGTATGGTGGTGGTGGCCGACGGCTCGGCATTGGCGCGCGAAAAGTTGGAGACGGTGCTGACCACCGATCCGGGGATCGGCGTCGTGCGCCACGCCGACGCGGGTTACGACCAAGCCATCGCCACCGCCGACGAACGGGGTATCGATTGGCGGTTGTAAGCGCGTGCTCGAGCGAGCCGAAGGTGCGCGGGGGTTCGCTCCTGCTCTACGGAGGGACGCTCGTGAGCAACGAGGGCGCGCACGACGCGCGCCAGTCCGGCGTATCCTTCGAACGTCTGGGGCTCTATCGCAACGGTGCGCTGTTGGCCGTCGACGGCGTGGTCACTGCCATCGGCGGGGAGAGCGAGGTGCGCGAAGCCTTTCGCGCGCTCCCGTTGGGCACGCGTCGCCGCGTCGTGGAGCTGAGCCTCGAGGGTCGAGTGGTGTTTCCCGGGTTCGTCGATGCCCATACGCACCCGCTCTACGTGGGCGATCGCGAGCCGGATTTCGCCGCGCGGCTCGAGGGCGAGAGCCCCGTGCTCGGTATGGCGTACACGGTGGAGCAGACGCGCGCCGCCACGGACGAAGTGCGCGAGCGAGCGCTCGCGGCACACTTGCGCACGATGTTTCGTCATGGAACGACCGCTGCCGAAATGAAGACCGGGTACGATCTGCGCACCGGCGGTGAGCTCGCGCTGCTGCGCACGATTGTTCGCGTCGCGAAGCGCGGCGCGATGCCGCGCGCCGTTCCCACCCTCATGGGGCCGCACACCCATGCACCGGAGTACCCCGGCGACGACGACGCCTTCGTCGACGCGTTGATCGAGCAGACGCTCCCCTACGCGCGTGCCGCGGGGGCCGTTTATGCCGATGTGTTCTGCGAGCCGGGTTACTTCACGGTGCAGCAAACGCGGCGCTACTTCGCGGCGGCGCGCAGCCACGGCCTGCGCCTGCGCCTGCACTGCGACGAGTTCGGCGACGGCGGCGCGGCGGCGCTGGCCGCGGAGTTGGGCATCGATGCCGCCGACCACCTCAATTGCATGGACCCCGGCGCTATTGCGGGATTGGCACACGCGGGTACGGTGGCGGTGCTCTGCCCGACGACGCTCTGGTACATGGACGTGCCCAAAGTTGCACCCGCCCGTGCGTTGCTCGACGCGGGCGTGCCGGTGGCGCTGGCGACGGACTTCAATCCCGGCACGGCGCCATGCCCTAGCCTGCAGATGGCCGCCCATCTGGGCCGGCGCCTGCTGGGTTTGAGCGCGGCGGAGACGCTGGTGGCCGTGACGACGGCGGCGGCGCGTTCGCTGCGTCTAGCGGCTGGGACGCTGGAGGCCGGCGCACAAGCCGACGCGGTCATCATGGAGATGGAACACCCGCGCGAGCTGGGGTGGAGCTTCGGCGGTAATCTCGCAACGGCGGTGGTGGCCGCAGGGGAGGTCTATCCGTGAAACAGGTGGTACGCGCGCGCCATGCGATCGTCGGCGGTGAGGCGGTGCACGACTTCGCCTTCGTGGTGGACGAAGGGCGCATCACACACACCGGCGATGGCGCGGCGATCGTGGCCGACTATCCCGACGTTCCGTGCATGGACTACGGCGAGGACCGGCTGCTCGCCCCGGGAGCCGTCAACGGTCACAGCCACTGTTACCAGATCCTGCTGCGCGGCTGGGCCGACGATTGGGGTTTCGACAGGTGGCGGGATGATGCGCTCTACCGCATCATTCCCCAGCTCGAGCCGGAGGAACTGTATTGGGTGGCGCTCGCGGCCTTTGTCGAGATGCTCGGCAACGGCATCACCACGGTGGTCGAGTTCTTTTACTTGAATGGCGCAGGCACGGCGCGGCTGGAGAAGCTCGTGGAGGCGGCCATCGACTGCGGCATCCGTTTGGTGGTTGCGCGCGCATGGATGGACGCTCCCTATGCGCCGCCGATCTTCCGCGAAGACATCGCGTCGGCACGGCGCGATACGATTGCACTGGCCCAGGAGTTGCGCTCCGCGGGGATTCTGGTCTGCCCGGCCCCGCACTCGCTGCATGCCGCCTCGCCGGAGATGACGCGCGCTGCGGTGGATCTAGCCCGCGAGTTAGACGTTCCCGCACACATGCACGTGGCCGAGGCGCGCTATGAAGTAGAGCAGGTGCGATCTCGCACCGGGCTGACCCCTATCGCCTATCTCGACTCGCTGGGGGTGCTGGGGCCACGCTTCGTGGCCGTGCACGCCATCTGGCAGACGGAGGAGGAGAAGGATCTGATGGGGGATCGCGGTGCGGCGCTGATCCACAATCCCGTCACCAATCAGTACCTCGGCGACGGAATCGCGGACGTCGTGGGCCTGCGCCGCCGCGGCGTCCGCATCGGCCTGGGGACCGACTGCGATCTGAGGCCATGCATCTACGACGAGATGCGCGCTGCCACGTTCCTGCAGAAGACGGCCACACTCGACGGGGCCACGCTCAGCGCTCGCGATGCATGGCTCATGGGCACGCGCGACTGCGCGCGCGCCGTGGGCGTTGAAGCGGGCGACTTCGCCGAGGGCTGCTATGCCGATTGGTGCGTCATCGATCGCACCCACCCGTCCTTCCACCCTTGGTCGCACCCCGTCAACCAGTTGGTCTACATTTCCGACCCGGGGATCGTGGTGGAGACCTTTGTCGGTGCACGCAAGGTCAGCGACCGCCGCCGCGCTCAGCGTTACGGCAACGAGCGCATCGGAGCGGAGCTGCGCAAGGTAGCGCAACGTCTGCGGCTCCCGCTCGATCACGTCAACGCCCCGGGATGATCGACCAAGCGAGCCTGGAAGCCGCGACGCGCGAGGCGCATCTGGCCCCCGTCAGCGCCGTCGTGGAGCGCCTCGACCAGGCGGGCGAACGAGCAGTGCTCGATCCGGACCTTCCCCTCTATCCGGCGAGCATGATCAAGGTGCCGATCGCCGTTGCCGCTCATGCCCGGATCGCCGCCGGCGAGCTGACGCCCCAGAGCGTCGTCAGCGTGGCGCAGCGTAACATGACGCCCAACGATGCCCCCAGCCCGCTGCATGCCAACTACCGCGCCACGCTCGACGAGCTGATCGACCTGATGCTCTCGCGGTCCGACAACGTGGCAACCAACCAGCTGATCGATCTCTTGGGGCGGGAGGCGATCACGGTCCATTGCCAAGCTATCGGCTTGGCGCGAACGGCGGTGCGCCGCAAGCTCTCAGGAAGCCTCCCGCTCATCGAGGATCCCGAGGCCACGGGGCGCAACGCCCACCCGGCTTCAGACGCCGCGGCGCTGCTGACCGCTCTTGACGCGCGGCGGCTGCCGGGATCCGAGCGGGTGCTAGCCTCGCTCGGCCGGCAGTATTGGCGGGGAAAGCTCCCCTTGGGTCTGCGACCGGGGGATCACTTTGCCCACAAGACGGGCGACACGGACGAAGTCAGCCACGACGGGGGGATCCTGACGCTGCCCGACGGACGGCGCTACGTCATCGTGCTCTATACGGGCGTGGCCAGCCCCGACGAGGATCCACGTTTCGGCACGTGGATGGCGCGGGTCCGCGCCGCCCTCGAGTGTGAGGAATAGTTAAGAGCCAATCTATTTAGGACTTGACAAAAATTGCGTCCTCATGTAAGCATGTGCTTACATCAATGGAGACCGTGCATCGTCAGAGCAGTCCCGAAGAGACCCGCGACCGCATCCTCGCGGCTGCGCGCGAAGTCTACGTCCGCAACAACGGCAGCCGCGGGGCGACGACAAGAGAGATCGCCCAGCTGGCCGGGGTCAACGAAGTCACGCTCTTTCGCCACTTCGGCTCCAAGGAACGGCTTCTGGCAGAGATGGTTGGCCGGTGCTGCGTGCACCAGAAGATTACCGAGATCGTCGAGGAGACGGGAGATCTTCGCGCCGACCTCATCCGCGTAGGATTTACGCTGGCCCGGGGGATGGAACAAATCGAGGACCTCATCCGCGTGCATCTCAACGACTCGTCCCTGGACGACAGCTCCGCACTCTTCGAGGGGCCGCGGCGGATCCAGCGAGCGATCGAAGGCTTCATGAGCCGTCATGTGGCGGCGGGGCGACTCTTCGGCGACCCCCGGCGCCTGACGCGCGCCTTTTCGGGAATGATCTTTGCGCACGTCATGGGCAAGCGACTGTGGGACGAGCATGGCCCCACCACGCAAGGCGATATCGTCTCCTATACCGACATCTTCTTGAAAGGTACTCTCCGTCATGAGTAGCACGAGCGTCGAGACGCCCGCAGCATCGGCCGATGCGAACGCCTCTGTCTCGCGAGAGCCGCAGACGCCGGCGGAGCAGGGCAATGGGATGCCTTCGGGGCGCCGCAGAGTGCTGATGACCGTCGGAGCGATCGTCGCGCTGTTGGTCGTGATCTTCGGCACGAAATGGTTTCTCTACGCGCGCGCCCATCTCGGCACCGATGACGCGATCGTCGATGCCGACATCGTTCAAGTGAATTCGAAGATCGCCGAGCGCGTCGAGGCCATCTATACGGACACCAACAAGAGCGTGCGCAAGGGACAGCTGTTGGCACGCCTGGCCGACCGCGATGAGCTCGATCGTCTCCACGCCGCACAAGCCGCGCTGTCTGCCGCCCAAGCGCAGGCGAACCAGGCCAGCGTCGGCGTCAATCTGACGCTGTCGACGCAGGGAGCGCAAGTACAGCAGGGTCAGGGCGGCGTAGGCTCCGCGCGGGCCGACATTCTGGGCGCGCAGGCCAACCTCTCCGGCGCGCAGGCGCAGTTGGCCAGCGCGCGCGCGCAGGCGCACGCTGCCGATGCCGCTGTGCCAGCCGCCGAAGCATCGCTGGTCAAGGCCAGGAGCGACCTGCGCCGCACCACGCAGCTGGTCGGTGAAGGCGCCGTCGCGGCCAGTCAACTGGACGCCGTCCGCGCCGAGGCAGCGGGTGCGCTCGCGCAGTACCAGCAGGCGCAGCAGAATGCCAAAGCCGCCGATGCCGCCGTGAATGCCGCCGGCGACCGCTACCGAGCTGCGCAGGCCGGCGTAGAATCCGCCCAGGCGGCCTTGGCCACGGCCGGCGGCAAACTCGCCGAGAGCTCGACGCCCTTTAAAGTTGCCGCGCAGCAGGCGCAGGCCGCGGCGGCGCAGGCGCAGGTGAAGAATGCGAAGGCCGCGTTGGCCCAGGCGCAGTCGGCCGTCGCGTACACGTTCGTCTACGCGCCCAGCGACGGCGTGATCGGGGAGAAGAACATCACGATCGGCCAGATGGTCGCCGTCGGACAGATGCTCTTCGCAATCGTGCCGCTCGACAAGATCTACATCACGGCTAACTACAAAGAGACGCAGATCGCCGGCATGCGCCCCGGCCAGCACGTCGACATCGCCGTTGACGCCTACAAGGGAGAGCAGTTCTCCGGACATGTCGTCGCAATCGGTCCCGCTACCGGCTCGACTTTCTCGATCATCCCGGCGCAGAACGCCACGGGCAATTTCGTGAAGGTGACGCAGCGCATCCCGGTTCGCATCGAGCTTGACGGGCCCAACCCTCCGCAGACGCCGCTGCGCCCCGGCATGAACGTCGTCACCAACGTCAAGATTCGCTAAAGAGCGTGCGCTCGCG
>SCQY01000228.1 GCA_004298665.1 bacterium
CGACGCCCAGCTGCTCGACGATGATCTTCTTCACCTTATCGAAGGTCGACATGCTTCTCCTGCGTTAGCGCCTCGAGCGCACCGCTCGAGGACCCCTTGTGTTGTTGAGCGAGTCGTCCATCCCTGCATCGGGATGGCTACATATGGAGGCCACCGTCCACGGTAAGGACCTGACCGGTCACGTACCGGGCGGCATCTGAACAGAGGAACCTCACCACCCCGGCCACGTCTTCGGGTGTCCCGAACCGGCGTAACGGAATGGCTGAGAGGTAGCTCTCCTTCACGGTATCGGGTAAGGCGGTCGTCATCGAGGTCGCGATGAACCCCGGAGCGACGGCGTTGACTCTTATCTCCCTCGAACCCAATTCCTTCGCCAGCGACTTGGCCAAGGCGATCAACCCGGCCTTGGCGGCAGCATAGGGGGCTTGGCCGGCATTCCCCATCTGACCAACCACGCTGGACATGAAGACCATCGAGCCGGCATGCTGCTTCATCATGGGCTTGGCGGCGGCTTGCGCCAAGTAGAAGGCACTCTTGAGATTCACGTCGAGCTGGCGCTCGAGATCTTCGGGCTTGAGGCGCAGCAACAGCGTATCGAGCGGCTGGCCCGCGTTGGCCACGATCGCGTCGAGACCGCCCCAGGTACCGACGGCCGCCTGGACGGCCTGGACGGACGTTGCGGGGTCGGTCACGTCGCCGATGACGATCTGCGTCTGGCTTTCGCCATGGGCCTGGGCACAGGCGGCAGCCGTCTCTTCAAGCGCTTGGCGATCGCGCCCCACGAGGACCAGCTTGTCCCCTTGGGCGGCGAAGGCGAGCGAGATGGCACGACCGATTCCACGGCTGGCGCCCGTGACGACGACGCGCACGAAAGTCTCCTTCCTACGCCTGCGTGAGGCTTCCGAGGGTGGTGCGCAGCCGCTCCACGCCGCCCAGATCGCCGACGTGCACGACGTTTGGCGCCCCCGGCGTACGCTTGAAGAGCGGCGTGAGCACGGGGCTGGCCCCAAACTCCACCACGATGTCGAGGCGCTCCTCGAGCAGCCTCAGCGCCGTATCGTGCCAGCGAACTTGATGGGTCAGCGAGTCGATCAGCCGTCCCTTGATATCCTCGGCCTCGAGAAACGGCCGCGCATAGATGTTGCCGATCACGGGGAACTTCGGCACACCCACGCGCGCCGCGGCGATGACCTTGGAGAAGCCGTCGACGGCCGGCTCCATCAACGCGGAATGCCACGCCCCCGAGACGTTGAGCGGAACGACGCGCTTGGCCTTGAGCGCCATCGCCTCCTCGCCTGTCGCGCGCACGGCGGCGAGATCGCCGCTGACGACGATCTGTCCGGGCGAGTTGAGGTTGGCAAGCTGAACGCGCAAGCCCGTGCGCCGCTCCGCGGCAGCCACCGCCTCGGAGACCTTGGCCTCGTCGAGTCCAAGGATGGCCGCCATGCCGCCGGGCGCGATCTCCGCCGCACGCTGCATCGCTAGGCCCCGCTCGTTGACCAGGTGCAGCCCCTCTTCGAAGGTGAGTGAGCCTGCGATGGTGAGGCTGCAGTACTCGCCGAACGAGTGTCCCGTGCTTGCCACGATGGACAGCTCATCGGCCACCGCGGCATGGAGCGCGAGATTGGCTACGTAGATCGCCGGCTGCGAGTAGTGCGTCTCGCGCAGCCGCTCCTCCGGCCCGTGTTGCGTGAGCTCCAGCAGGTCGTAGCCAAGGATACGCTCGGCGCGCCGGAAGAGGTCCGCGGAGGCGGGAAACTCGCGCACGACGTCGCCGGCCATGCCGACGACTTGGCTGCCCTGCCCCGGGAAGATCGCACCGGCGCGGATGGTCATGCGGCCCACCGCCACGCGACCGCGCCCCATGAGAGACCGCCGCCGAAGGCGACGAAGACGAGAACGTCCCCCGCCTTCAGTTTTCCGCTCGCATCGAGCTCCGCAAGCGCAAGGGGGATGGAGGCAGAGGACGTGTTGCCGTACTCTTGGATGTTGACGAAGACTTTTTCGGATGGAACCTTCAGATATTTGGTCGCCGAGTCGATGATGCGCAGGTTCGCCTGGTGGGGAATCAGATAGGTCATATCGTCGGGCGTCAAGTTGGCTTCACGGAGCGCCGTCAGCGACGAGTCCACCATCTTGGAGACGGCGTACTTGAAGACTTCCTTGCCGGCCATGTGAATGTAGTGCAGATTGCTCTCGA
>SCQY01000229.1 GCA_004298665.1 bacterium
GTAGATGACGGCATCTGCGCGCTGCGCGGGAGCCTTCAGCGAGGCCGGGTCGGTGATGTCGGCGGTGACCGGCTCGATATTGGCGGCGCGCAATTTCTGCGTCGCCTCCGGCGAGCGCGCAGTGCCGATCACCGTGTGTCCCGCTGCCCGCAGTGCCTCGGCGGTCGCCGTACCGATGTATCCCGTCGCTCCGATGACCAGAATCTTCATGCATGCACCTCCGTCGGCCAAGATCGGAGCAGCGAAGCGATGGTTTCAGGGAGGCCTTATTTCGTCCCGAAATAGAGCTCGCCCAGCACGCCTTCACGCGTGGCTCTCGCCGCGGAGCCCGTCCAAACCACGGTTCCCGACCGAATGACGTAGCACTGATCGGCGACCTTGAGGCCGGCGCTGCCGTCCTGCTCCGCGAGCACGACTCCCATCCCCCCGCGCGCAAGAAGCCTCAGCGAATCCAAGACTGCCTCGACCACGATTGGGCCTAGTCCTTGCGACGGCTCGTCGATGAGGAGAAACGCGGGTTCGCTCATCAGAGCACGACCGATGGCAACCATCTGTTGCTGGCCGCCCGATAGCTCTTCCGCTTTTCTCTCGAGTCTCGCCGCCAAGTCGGGAAAGAGTTCGAGGGTTCTCTCGATGCGCTGGTGCATGAGTTTTCGCGAGAGCCGGCATTGGAACGCACCGAGTTCGAGATTCTCCCGGACCGTCATCGGACCGAAGAGTTCCCGGCCTTGCGGAACGAGCGTGATTCCCGCGCGCACGCGATTCGAAACCGATACCCTCGTCAGATCGCGTCCGGCGAGCCACGCAGATCCCGACCACCACGGGTGCATGCCGGCGATGGCGTTGAGCAGCGTGGTCTTACCGGCGCCGTTGGGACCCAAAACCGCCGTCACTGCCCCTGCCGGTACCGAGATTTCCACGCCGAATAGGACCTGGAGATCTCCATAGCCCGCGCACCCCTGCCGCACCTCAAGCCCTGACATCGGCTTTCCAATCTTTGCCGAGATACGCCTCGATCACGCGCGAATCGGCGCGAACCTCCGCCGGAGTACCTCGCACGAGAGTGCTCCCAAGCGCGAGGACGACGATTTCGTGACAGACGCCGAGCACGAACGGGATGTCGTGCGCCACCAGGATCACGCCGACTCCCTCGGCCGCGACCGACTGGATGAGTTTCTTCAGCAACGCTTTCTCTTCGTCGGCGAGACCCGTCGACGGTTCGTCCAGCAGTAAGGCTTCCACCCTCCCCGTGCAGGCCCGCGCAAGCTCCACCAACCGGCGACCCGCCATCGGGAGCGTTGACGCAACCTGCAGGCGTACGGGATCGAGGTAGGCCAGAACCGCGCCGGAGTGCCCTCCTTTTCCCGCGCCGAACCTCGCAAGGTCCAAGTTTTCTTCTACCGTGAGGCGGCTCATCACACGTGGCGTCTGAAACGTGCGGCGCAGCCCGAGCCGTGCCAAGCGGTACGGGGCGAGCCCCGTGACGGCCGCGCCGTCCAGCTCAACGCGACCGCTGTCGGGCCGCTCGTAGCCGCTGATGAGATTCAAGAGCGTCGTCTTGCCCGCGCCATTCGGCCCCATGATACCAAGAATCTCACCGCGTCGCAGTTCGAAAGATGCCCCCGCGACGGCGCGCAGGCCGCCGAAACTCTTGGAGATCTCCGAGATCTTGAGCAGTGGTGCGCTACTCGACACGAGCGGCCTCACTTGCACCCGCGCGCTCGCGCGCCGCGGAGAGGTTCCGCCGGATCCGGGAATAGGTAAGGCGGATTTGCCGCGGCAGTCCCAAGGCGCCGCGGGGCATGAACAGCAAGACGGCGACGATTGCCACGCCGTAGAGCAGCGCGCTATACGACGCATAGGCGCTCAACACCGCGGGAACCACGCCCACGATGCAGGCGCCCAGCAAGGCGCCCCAGACGCTGCCGGTGCCGCCGACGAGCATCATCGTGACGAAGAGCACGCTCATGTCCACATCGAACGGCTCCGGACTGATATAGGTGAGGAAGTGCGCGTAGACGCTCCCGGCGATACTCGTCAAGCAGGCCGATGCGACGAACACGGCGGTGCGTATCGCCTGGGGGTTGATGCCGCAAGAGGCCATGGCCCGTTCATCGTCGCCCAGCGCACGGAGGATCCGCCCTACGCGCGAATGGTCGACGAGCACCGCGGCGCAGTAGAGGATCGTGGCCAATGCCACCACCACGACGAAACCGCTCCGCGGCGTTCCGAGACCGGGAATTCCGACGATGCCGTTGAGTCCGCCGGTGATCGGCGTGGCATTCTCCAAGACCACGCGCATGATGATGGCAAACGCCAACGTCGCAATGGCAAGATAGTG
>SCQY01000230.1 GCA_004298665.1 bacterium
GGCGAACACCCGCCTTCTTCAGCGCCGCGGCCGCCGCGCTGAGATCCTCGCTGGCGAGCAAGGGATCGCCCGAGCCCACCAGCGCGAGGTCGCCGTGGACCACTCCATGAGCGTCGGGGGCTGCGCTCGCCAGCAGCCGAGTGTGGAGGCGATAGCCGTCTCCTAGCCCGAAGAACGCGGCGCTCCCCACCAGCAGCTTCATCGTCGACGCCGGTACCAGCAAGGCGGAGGCGTTGCGTTCGTAGAGCACTTGGCCGTTGGGCGCCATGACGACGATCCCGCTCTTGCGCGGCATCCCGCCGGCGTTGGCCAGCGGGGCGATCAGTGCACGCGCTTGGCTGAGAGCAGCAGGCGACCAGCGAGGATCGCTCACATTCCCGCGCACGTACGGCGCGAGTGCGAAGCCTGCGGCCGCCGGCCGTGCGGGGACGGCGTGGCGGTGTCGCACGTGGCGCAGCGCGAAACCGACCAGCAATGCCGGCAGCGCCGCAACGATCAGGCATACGATCGCGAAGGGGGCGTAGCGCAGCAGCCGCCTCCGGTGCCGGAGGCGCGCCGCATCAGCGTTGCGCCAGCTCTTCGATCCGCTCGCGTAGTCTACGGTTCTCCTCCTTCAACACATCGAGGTCTTCGCGCAGGCGCGCGAGCTCGGGCGGGGTCTGCGACGCCTCACGAATCTTGATCGTCGCCTCGGCGGCCGGCCGGCGCACGCGCGGGTCCGCGCCTGCCTCGAGGCGCGCGAGGACGGGGAGAGCTCGCGCGTCGCCGATCGACTCCAAGGCGGAGATGCAGGCGAGCTGGACGAGAAACTGACGGGCGTCATCGGCCATCGCCGTGAGAGCGTCCAGGATGCGCGTTCGTTGGCGCTCCAGCAGACTCGCGGCGCGGCCCGCCGCGCGGAGCGCGGCACGCCTCAGAGGCTCGGGCCTGCCGTAGGCGATGCATTCGAGGATCGGCGTCACCGCACGCTCGTCCGCGCTCTCCGCGAGACCGCGCACGGCGCCGCCCGCAACCACGTCCGCCCACGAGGGGTACCGGATCTGGCGCACCAGCAGCTCGAAGGCGCGCCCGTCGCGCGTCTTGCCGAGCGCCTCGAGCGCCGCCGCCATCACGTAGTACGAGGGATCCTCCTGCGCCAGCGGGAGAAGCGCATCTGCCGCGCGCGCCGCGCGCCAGTTGCCCAGGGCCGAGGCCACGGCACGCCGCGCCTTGGGATGGCGAACGCCCGTGGCGGCGATCAGCGACTCTAGCGCCGAAGGGCTGCGCGTCTCACCAAGGGCCTCGGCGATTTCGGCCTGCACGCCCCAGAAGGGATCCTCCAGCAGCCCCGCGCGCAGCGCCTCCATCGCGGTGCGTGAGCCGTCCTTGGCCAGCGGCTTCGCGGCGCGGATGCGCGAGATAGGATCGGGATCTCCGCGCAGGATCGCCGCCAACGTCTCCGGCGGCGCCTCGAGATCGAGCGTCTTGAGCACGAAGTTTCCCGGATCGATGCGCACGAATGCCGGCTCGCCGGAGACGGGGATGGCGAAAAGATGCTCGCCCTCGTCCACCTGGAGGCGCAGGCGCTGCTCGCCCGCGAGCGGCGCCACGCCGTGGTCGCGCTTCAACGC
>SCQY01000231.1 GCA_004298665.1 bacterium
GAATGTGGGCCGGCGTCGTGCCGCAGCATCCGCCGACGGCGTTGACGCCGAAATCGCGCACGAAGGCCCGCAGCTCCGCGGCCATCTGGTCCGGCGTCTCCGGATAGATCGTCTGTCCCTGCGCCCCCATCTGCGGCAGCCCGGCGTTGGGGATGACCGCGATGAAGCAGCGGGCATTCTCGGAGAGGTACCGGACGGGATCGCGCATGTGCGCCGGACCGGTAGAGCAGTTGAGTCCGATGACGTCGATCGGCAGCGCTTCCAGCGTTGCGCGTACGGCGCGGATATCGGTGCCCAACAGCATGCGGCCGGTGACGTCGAGCGTCACCTGCGCCTGGATCGGCACGCGCTGCAGGCCGTTGCGGAACTCGCGCACGATGCCGGCGATCGCCGCCTTGACCTCGAGCAGATCCTGGGACGTCTCGATCAGCAGCAGATCGGCGCCGCCTTCCACCAAGGCACGCGCCTGCTCGCCGTAGATGTCGCGCAGCTGGTCGTAGGTGATCTTCGAGAGCGCGGGGTCGCTGGAGGAGATCAAGAAGCCCGTAGGGCCCAGCGAACCGGCCACGAAGCGCGGACGCCCGTCGCGAGCTTCAAACTCGTCGCACACGCGCCGCGCGATCCTGGCCGCGGCGTGGTTGATCTCGACCGTGCGCTCGCCGAGCGCGTACTCGTCGAGCTTGAGCCGGCTGGCGGTGAACGAACCCGTCTCTAGCGCATCGGCCCCAGCCTCGAGGTACGAGCGATGGATCTCCTCGATCACGTCCGGGCGCGTGAGAACGAGCGCCTCGTTACATCCGTGGTAGCGCTCGCCGCCGAAGTCCTGAGCCGAGAGATTGCGGTCCATGAGCTGCGTGCCCATGGCGCCATCGAAGATCACGACGCGTTCTCGCAACGCGTCCAGATAGTTCCGATTCACGTGATTTCCCCCACGGCAGAGGCGGGTCATCTCGCCCCGTGCGTAGCCGTTCCAGCCCCACGCACTCCGCAGTGCTCCATTGGCGGGGCTCGATGTTCTCGCTAGGAGTGCAAGGTCTTCCGGTCGAGGAGAGCCTCATTCGCGGCGATCGCCCCCACGACCCGCCCCGCCACGTTGGTGATCTCGCGACGGCGATAGGAGCGCAATGCGGCGCTTTCGATTCCGTCGAGCAGCTCCAGGTGGCCCAGAAGAGCCAGGGCCGCGGGATCGACTGCGCGCTTGGCGCCGTCGACTACCTTGAGCGCCAAGCCGAGACCGCGCTCCCGATGGGCGACACACATCACGCCTTCGGCGCCGACTTTGCTTGCGGCACGGCCCCCTGCCGCGCGCATGAAGTCGGTATCGAAGCGCATGCTGCCGGCGACGTACTCAGGGTAGGCCGTCATCGCACCGTAGACGCGCGTTGCGCTCTCCGCCAGGTCGGCAGGGAGGCCGCGCCCCGTGGCCAGGCGCGCGAAGGCCATGGCCGCGTTGCGCAAGGGTGTGGCAAAGACGGGAATGCCGCAGCCGTCGACGCCGATCGGCAGCTCTTCGCGGCGCTGGCCCACGAACGTTGCGCAGACCTCGAGGATCGCGCGCTGGGCGGGATGATCGGGATTGAGATACGTCGCGGGATCGGCGCCCAGGTGAACGGCTAGCGCCAAGATACCCGCGTGCTTCCCCGAGCAGTTGCTGTGCAGCGCGCTCGTCCGCTCGTTACGCTCGCGCATCGCACGCGCCGTCGGTTCGTGGTACGGCTCGTGGGCGCCGCACTGCAGTGCCGTGGCATCCAGACCGATCTTGTGCAGGATGCCGCTTACCGCCTCGACGTGGAACGGCTCGCCGTTGTGCGAGGCCGTGATCGTGGCGAGCTCTCGATCGGTGAAGGCGAAGCGCTTCGCGGCGCCGCAGCGCACGATCGTCGAGGAGATGAACGGCTTGGCCGAGCTGCGCAGGTAGACGGGGGCGTCGACCGTGCCGAGCGAAAAGGTGAGCTCGCCATCCGGATCGCAGGCGGCCGCCGCGATCTGGTGGACGGACTCCACCATGGGGCCGCGAGAGACTTCGATCAGTGGAACACCGCGTAGATCAGCCATCGTCCAACGCTTTTGGCGGCATCTCCATCGGGACCTGCGGTTACTCGTTTCGCGACTGGGTGGGATCGTTCTACCCGCCCAAGACGCGTTCAGCGGAGATGCTGACGTACTACGCGCGGCGCTTCGGCGCCGTCGAGCTCGACGTCACCTACTACCGCGTTCCGCCGCGCGATGCGATCGAGCGCATGGCGCAGCGCACGCCCGAGCACTTCCTCTTCACCGCCAAGGCCCTCGCGGCCGCCACGCATGTGCCTGCCGATGCGCGCGAGCCGTTCTCCGAGGAGGTGCCGCGGCTGCGCGAGTCGCTCATGCCGCTGATCGACCGCGGGCGCCTGGGCTGCGTGCTGCTGCAGTTTCCCAACGCCTTTCGTCCCGGCCCCGCGGCGGAGCGCCGTTTGGAAGCGCTCGCCGAAGTCTACGATGGAATTCCGCTGGTGGCCGAGTTCCGTCACCGAGCATGGCAGGCGCCCGCGACCTTCGATCTGCTGAAGCATCTGGGAATCGGCTGGTGCAACGTGGACGAGCCGGACTTCGAGAGATTGATGGCGCCGAGCGCGGAAATCGTTGGACCGATCGGTTACGTGCGCTTCCACGGGCGCAACCGCGCGGCTTGGTGGGGCCCCGACCGCGCGCAGAAGTTCAACTACCTCTACAGCGCGGAGGAGCTCGCGCCGTGGGCGGCACGCGTGGCCGATCTCACGGCACAGGCGCAGCGCGTCTTCGTCTTCTTCAACAATTGCTACGCCGGGAAGTCGGCGCACAACGCGCGTGACTTCGCGCGCCTGCTGGGGCTCGAGAGCGGCGAGAGCGAGATACCCGAGAGCCTCTCGCTCTTCGACGACTGAGGGTTGCGGAACGCCGGCTAGACGCCGGCGAGCTCGGGGAGGATCAGGCGCTCCTCCTGCTCGGTGAAGACCGGGTTCGAGAGATAGCGCTCGCCGGTGTCGCAGGCAAATGTCACGATCGTTTTGCCGGCCATCTCCTTGCGTGCCGCCACTTGCAGCGCGATCCAGATGCCGGCGCCGGCGCTGATGCCGACGAGCATCCCCTCCTCGCGAGCGGCGCGGCGCGTCGTCTCGATGGCATCCTCGTTGGAGACGATGATGACTTCGTCGTAGACCTTGGTGTCGAGCACCTTGGGAACGAAGCCGGCGCCTGCACCTTGAATCTTGTGCGCCCCCGGCTTTCCGCCGGAGAGCACCGGCGAGGTTGCCGGCTCGCCGGCGATGACCTTCACGGAGGACTTGCGCTCCTTCAAGAGCTGGCCGGCGCCGGAGATGGTGCCGCCCGTGCCGACGATGGAGACGAGGACATCCACCCGTCCATCGGTGTCACGCCAGATCTCCTCGCCCGTGGTGCGGTAGTGGATCTCCGGGTTGGCGGGGTTGTCGAACTGCGAGGGCACGAAGAAGCGCTTGGGATCGCTCGCCACGATCTCTTGGGCGCGCTTGATCGCGCCGGGCATGCCCTCCGCGCCGGGCGTCAGCACCACTTGCGCGCCATACGCGCGCAGCAGGTTACGCCGCTCCAGCGTGGCCGTGTCGGGCATCACCAGGACCGTCGGATAGCCTTTGGCGGCGGCCACGAAGGCCAGCGCGATCCCGGTATTGCCGCTGGTGGGCTCGACGATGATGGTGCCGGGCTTGAGCAGGCCGGCGCGCTCCGCGGCCTCGATCATCGAGATGCCGATGCGGTCCTTCACGCTCCCGCCGGGGTTGAAGGACTCCATCTTCACCAGCACGGTGCCGGGAAGACCCGCGTTGAGGCGCGGGATCTTGACGAGGGGGGTGTTGCCGAACGTGTCGGCTAGGTTGTCGTAGATTCTCGCCATAGTGTAGTTACTATACCAGGTTCATTTTGTTTGCGCTAGCGGGAAGCGTGAACTTCGAAACGAACGCCCGTTCGCGTGTTCTCGGTAGTGAAAGGCTCGCTCTACGCGGCCGAGTTGGATCTGTGGATCGATGCCTCCGCGGGACGCGAGCGCTGCTACGTCTCGCATGGGCACAGCGACCACGCGCGACGCCACGCGCTGATCATCGCGACGCCCGAGAGCGGGGCCATCTGTCGCAGCCGTCTCGGCGACGGCATCGCGCTGGAGACCCATCCCTACGGCCAGCCGTTCGAGGTGGGGGACGCACGCCTTACGCTCTTCTCAGCGGGCCACGTCCTGGGCTCCAGCCAGCTGCTGATCGAGTGCGAGCGCGGCCGCTTCGTCTACACCGGCGACTTCAAGCTGGGCCGGTCCTTGACGTGCGCGCCCGCCACCGTGGAGCGCTGCGACGTGCTGTTGATGGAGTGCACCTTCGGCCGTCCGCGCTACGTCTTTCCGCCGCGCGAGGAAGTCTGCGCGGCCTTGATCGCCTGGGTGCGCGCGGCGCTCGACGATGGCGCGACGCCGGTGGTCTACGCCTACTCGCTGGGAAAGGCCCAGGAGGCGATGGCGATCCTGGGCGGCGCGGGCTACGAGCTCGTCGTGCATGGCGCCATCGATCGCTTGGCGCGCGTCTATATCGATCAGGGTATCGCGCTGCCGCCGTACCTGCCGTACGAAGCCGGCACCACCGACGGACGCGTGGTGATTCTGCCGCCCGGCGCCGGCAACGCGCGCATGCTCGCGGAGATGACGGCACCGCGCACGGCCATGCTCACCGGCTGGGCCGTGGACTCCGGCGCGCGCTACCGCAGCGGCGTCGATGCCGCCTTTCCGCTCTCCGACCACGCGGACTTCCCGTCGCTGCTGCGCTACATCGAGCTCGCGCAGCCGCGCAAAGTCCTGCTCCAGCACGGCTTCAAAGGCTTCGTCAACGAGTTGCGCCGGCGCGGCATCAATGCGGAGTTCCTCGAGCCCAACGCTCAACTCTCGCTGTTCTAGCGCAGCATCAGCCTGCCGCGGCCGTCGCCTCCAGCGCATAGGTATCGTTGCGTTCGAGACCGAGCATCAGGTCGAGGTTCTGCACGGCGGCCCCCGAGGCGCCCTTGCCGAGGTTGTCGAGGCGCGCCACCAGCAGCACCTGCCGCTCCGCAGCGTTCTCGAAGACGAAGAGTTCGAGGCGATTGGTGCCGTTCACGCTCTGCGGAGCCAGCCGCGCGGGCGGAGCCTCGAGCGGGGCGACGTGCACGAAACGCTGCCCTTCGTAGCGCGCGCTCAGCGCCGCGTGGACGTCGCTTGCCGTCACGCGTTGCGGCAGCGACCAGAGCTGCAGCGGCACCTGCACCAGCATGCCTTGGCGAAAGACGCCGACGGACGGCGCGAAGAGCGGCGAATGTGCCAACCCGCCGTAGAGGCGCATCTCGGGGACGTGCTTGTGGGCCAACTCAAGTGCGTAGAGATAGTAGGGATCGGAGATCGGCTCGCCGCCGGAGCTCTCGAACGCCTCGATGAGACGGCGCCCGCCGCCGCTGTACCCGGAGATCGCGTGAATGGCCAGCGGATACTCGCGGGGCAGGATCCCCGCGTCGACCAACGGACGCACGAGCGCGATTGCTCCGGTAGAGTAGCAGCCGGGGTTGGAGACGCGCTGCGCCTGGCGGATGAGCTCGTCTTGTCCGGGGAGCATCTCGGGAAAGCCGTAGACCCACGTGGGATCGACGCGGTGCGCGGTGCTGGCGTCGAGCACGCGGACTTCGGGGTTCTGGATCATCGCCACGGCTTCGCGCGCGGCACCGTCCGGCAGACAGAGCACGGCCAGGTCGACGGCGTTGAGCAAACGGCGGCGCTCGGCCTCGTCTTTGCGGCGCTCCGGCACGATGCTGACGATCTCCACATCGTCGCGCCCGCTCAAGCGCGCGTGGATCTGGAGGCCGGTGGTGCCGGACTCTCCATCGATGAAGATCGTCGGTCTGGTCATGACGACTCTCTTACCGCGCCCGCCGCCGCCTAGCCTTCGTGGAGCCCACGCGATGGCGGCCAAGGGGCCTGGCTGGCGCAGGCCGCCGCCGAGCGAGCGAATTCTCAGAGCGCGGCGATCGCCTCGACGATGCGCTCGGCAGCCAAGCGAGCGGCGGCGCGGTCCTGCTCGCTCGCGAAGCCCTGGATGAGCACGGCGAAGGCCAGCTCGCCGCGGCCGGCGGTCTGGACGTAGCCGGCAAGGTCGTCAACGTGGTCCATGCTGCCGGTCTTCGCCTCCACCAGCGCCGCGGCAGGCGAGTTCGCGAACCGACGGAGGAGCGTGCCCTCGCGCCCCGGGCGCGGTAAGGCGCCGCGCACGACCGCCGCGCCGGGGTTGCGCGCTATCGCTGCCAAGAGCAGCCCGAGGTCGCGCGGGGTGAGCAGATCGTAGCGTGAGAGACCGCTGCCGTCGTGCAGCGAAAGCGTGCGCGGATCGATGCCGATCGAGGCGGCGTAGGCGCTCTGCGCGAGGGCACACGCCTCGAACGAGCCGGCGGGATCGCGCTGCTTGGCGATGCGACGGCAGAGCTCGTCGGCGATGAAGTTGTCCGAGGGCGCGAGCATCTTCGCGATCAGCTCCGCCACGCTCGCACCATCGTGCGCCCAGAGCGTGCGTGCTCCAGGGGGCGCTGCTCCAACGCCCGCGATGGCGTCGACATGCACACCGTGCGCTTGGAGCGACCCCGCGAGAGCGTTGGCCGCAAACCGCGAGGGATCGAGCACGGCGCAGCCCTGCTGGATTGCCGGGCCTCCCAGCGGCACGCTCCCCGCGATGCGCACCACGGAGGCTAAAGGCGCCAGCGCGCAATCCGCCGTAGGCGGAGATCCGGCGGCGCCGGTGACCGCTGCGTCTGCGTAGAGCACGCCCGCGTATGCATCGTCGACATGCACCCCGGCCGCGTCGCCGACGGCCGAACCGGGCGCGATGTCGACATCGAGCGCATTCTCCTCCAGCGAGAGCGCCGTGACAGGCGGTGCATAGTAAGCGGCTAAGTCGTCCCACGACCAGCCCGCGGGATAGACGGGGCCCGCGTAGTACGACTGGTCCACCACCAGCCGGCGTATCTGCGTGATGCCGCCCGCCGCCACGGCCGACGCCGCGGCATCCAGGTCGCGCTCTGCCAGCAAGGGATCGCCGCCGCCGACCAGCGCCAGCGTTTCACCGTCGTACACGAGCTGCGTACGCGGACGCGCATCGGGACCCAGTACGGCGAGCGCCGTCGCGCTGGTCAACAGCTTCAGCGTCGATGCGGGAAGGTATGCGCCGTCCACGTCGTGTCCGTAGAGCAGCGCAGCATTGCGCGGGTCGATGACGGCCACGCCGACGTGCGCGCCTGTCAGCGCCGGCTCGCCGAGCACGCGCTGCACCACGCCCTCCACGGAGGATGTCTGCGCCAGCAGCGCGGCGGCCAGCGCAACTGCCGCAATCAGCGTCACCGCCCGGGTCTCCCGGGAAAGGCTCCGCTCAAACGCCAGAGCGTTACCAGCACGAAGGCGATGACGGCCGCGCCCGTTACCCACGTACGCCACGGCTCAGGCAGCACGAGCGCCATCGCCGCCGCGATGCCGGCGGCCAAGAGCAGCCACGTTACCGCGCGCGGCAATGGGCGCCCGAGCGCACTGACACGCCGTTCTTGGGGAGTGGGGAATCGGGAGCGGCGCGGCGAGCGCGGCGGGAGCGTGCCCATGTTCGCGGAACAGTTAGCCGCTAGCGATGAAACTCCGGCAAATCACGCGCCCCCGGTCCTTCATCTTCACCCTCTTCGGCGACGTCATCCGCAACTACGGCGGAGAGATCTGGATCGGCAGCCTGAACCAACTCATGGGGGAGTTTGGTCTCTCCGAGCAGGCCGTGCGCGCCGCCGTCTCACGCATGGCGCGCCAGGATTGGCTCAAGGCACGCAGGGTGGGCAACAAGGCATACTACTCGCTCACCGAACACGGCCGCCGCATCATCGACCAAGCCAGCCCGCGCATCTATCACGACCGCAGCGCGGCGTGGGACGGGCACTGGCGCATCGTCACCTACCGCATTCCCGAACGCCAACGCAGCCTGCGCGATCGCCTCCGCAAAGAGCTGATCTTCCTAGGCTGCGCGATGCTCTCGCCTTCGACGTGGCTTGCCCCGCACGACGTCTTCCAGCCGTTCCGCGACGTCGTCGCGGCGCTCGGTATCTCGGAGCACGTCGATGCCTTCATGGCCGAGAACGTAGGACCGCACGACGACCGCGCCTTGGCGGCGCGCTGTTGGGATCTTCCCGCAATCGAACGAGCCTACCGCGAGTTCGTCGCGGCGTATCGCCCCCGTCTGGAGCGGGCACGCGCGGCCGGCCCGCCGCCGGCGGAGAATACCTGCTTCGTGGAGCGTGAGTGGCTGGTTCACGACTACCGCAAGTTCCTCTACCTCGATCCCGGGCTTCCAGACCACGTCGTGCCCGCCGGATGGCCGCGCGCCGAGGCCGTAGCGATCTTCACCGACTACTACCGTCTGCTGCTGCCGCGCGCCACACGCTTCTTCGAGCGTGTCTATCGCGCCGCACCGCCCGCGCTCGGCGGCGTCAGCGCGTCAGGATGATGCCGTAGCCGAAGGCGGCACCCACCGCCATCATTTCGAGCGCAACGGCCGCGGCCCAGCCCACACCTCGCAGGTACTGCTCACCGGCGTAGGCCGTCAGCAGGCTGAGTGCGGCGAATACCAAGTGGTCGAGCGCGTGCAGCAGAGGGTGCGACTCGGTAAAGTCATAGGTAGCGGGAATCATCAGAAGCATCGCCATCAGCGGCGAGACGATAGCGACCAACAGCCATGCCGGCCGCTCCTCGCGCACCGGCCGCGCCGAAGCGATCACCAAGCCCAATGCTAGGCCGAGTGCGATGATCACGGCGTGGGCCAGGTGATGCGTCTGCACGTCCAGGCGTACCGAGGAAGACTCGATGGGCGGAACGACGGAGGCGACGACACATGCTGCTGCCAGCAGCGCGACGGCAAGCGTGCGCCGCGGCACGGCACTCACGGTGTGGCCGCTCGCCGCAGGCGCGCCAGCCGCACCGCCTCCATCAGACAGACGACGAAGCCGATCAGCAGGATGATGATGCCTACCGAGGCCCACGCTGAGATCTCAGGCCCAGGCGGCGGCTGCGTGGCGTAACGCCGCGGAACGCCGTCCGCTCCACCCACGTAGAACGCGAGCAAGAAGATCGCGCCGCCGCCGAAGATACCCAGCGCCACCAGCCAGCGCATGAGCAGCGAAGACTGCGCGGCGCTGCGTTCCTCGAGCTGGTGGAAGATCCAGCCCAGCACGAAGAGCACCACGCCTTCCAGCAGGTAGGTGTGGAAGTGCGCAGGTACCCAGAGTGTGTTGTGCAGCGTCGAGTTGATGTCGATCGTCGCGTCGATGACTGCCCCGAAACCGCCCACGATCCAACCCACCATACCAGCGAACATGAACATCGAGCCCATCGTCCAGCGCAGCTGCGAGCGAAAGATCAAGAGCGCACCGCCGAAGACGGTGACGACCGCGGGCGGGAAGGCCGCCAAGTAGGAGACGACTTCGCCGATGTACTGTACCGGCCGCGGCTGCACGAAGTCCATGTACAGGTGGTGGAAGTAGGCGAGGGCCACGAAGAGCAGCGTCCCCCACCACGCTACCGCCAGGACCTGCGAGGTGTGCCACTCGCGGTTCGCATAACGCGGAAGACCCACGTAGACCAATGCGATCGCCATGTAGATCGTCAAATTGGCGAACGTATGACCGAAGAAGAACGTCAGGTTCTTCGCCCACAACGGATCGAGCGGGATCGAAGGCGAGAGCCAATGCACGATCAGCGCGATGCCGACGAGCATGCCGGCCGCGCCGGCAAGCAGACCGTCAACGGCCGCGACGAGCGCCGCGAATGCCTGCGGCGGAGGCGCGTGGCGTCCCGAGGCCGCAAATCGTTTGGGATGGAAGACGAGATCCCAGGCCAGCGCGCCCCGGATGCCGCCGTAGGTTGCGACGACGCAGCCGAACATCTGCGTGCACCAGACGATCCAGCCGACATTGACCAGCGCGATGCCGAGCAGGAAGAGTCCCGTTGCCCACGATGGCCACGCCGCCCCGATGAACGGCAAGGGATAGAGAAACGTCCAGCCGGCGCCGAACTTGCCGGGAAAGACGCTCAAGAGAACTGCCACGACGCCGGCCACCACCAGCGCATAGGCCCAGTAGGCGACGAGCGTACTGAGCGCGCGCTCCCGGTTCATGAGATACCACAGGCCGCCCATGCCGCAGAGCGCCATCGCGGTGATCATGCCCGCGCCGTGAAGCGTCATGATCGCATAGAACATCGTCGGATCCAGCGGGATCCATTTCGCCTGCTCCATCCGCATCGTTAGCCCCAGCAGCGCCATCAACGCGAAGATGGCGACGCCGGTAAGCATATAGATCCACATTACGCGGCTCGCCGCCGCATCGTTCCGCAGCGCCGGTTCGCTCATCACTTTACCTCGAAAGCGCCTTGCATATAGGCATGACCAACGCCGCAGTACTCCAGACAGCGGACGGTGTAATGGCCCGCTTTGCTGAACGTAAACGGCAGGTGATTGACGTACTCCGGCATCGCCTGCACCTGGCCGATCAGCCGGTTGTCGGGCCCGTAGATGCCGAAGCCGTGGTTGACGTCGAGTGCGGTGACGTCGAAGATAATCGGCGTCTGCGCCGGGATGGTCGCCGGAAGCGCGAAGCCGTATTGTTGGGCAGTGACTTTGACGTGCTGCGCTCCGGCCATCTCGGCGTTAGACGGATACGGAACGAACGGCAGGGAGATCAGCAAGGCCAGGGCGGTAGCGGCCCCCAGCGCCCAGAACCAGCGCGCCCTCAGCGCATAGCCGCGCGGCTGGACCTGTGACTGCGGCTGCGGCGCGCCGCGCGTGGTGGCTGCGACGCCGATCATCGCTGCGACGATCAAGACGGAACCGACGAGAAACACAACGAGGACCATCTGGTTAAAGTCCATGCCGCCCTCCTCGGAGTCGTCCCCGGGGAGCGGTTACTTCCCGGTGAACCTAGCCCGCCGTTTCTCGTTATAGGCAGCGATGCCTTCCTTGGCGTCCTGGCTCTTGAAGAGCAGCGACTGCAGTTCGCGTTCCAGCGTGAGGCCTGCCTCGAGCGTGAGCTCCGCGCCGCTCTGCACGGCGCGCTTGATGTGGCCAACGGCCATCGGCGCCTTATTGGGCGAAGTAAACTGCTTGGCGTAGTCGAGAATCTGCGCGCGGAACGCGGCGATATCTCCTTCGTAGATCTCGTTGACAATGCCGTAGTCCTGCGCCTGCTCGAAGCTGAAGGTCCGCCCGCTGACGAGCAGCTCGAGGGCGCGCGCCTTGCCCACCAATCGAGCTAGACGCTGCGTGCCGCCCGTACCGGGGAGTACACCCAGCGCAACTTCGGGCAGACCGATCTTGCCGCCATCCTTCCGCGCGATGCGCAGGTCGCAGGCCATGGCGATCTCGAGCCCGCCGCCCACACAGTGGCCGCCCAGCGCCGCGATCACCAGCTTCGGCGTCTGCTCCAGGCGGCTCAGTGTCTCGTTGGCATGCAGGCAGAAGTAGTACTTGAACTCCGGCGTCACCGCGTTGAGCATGCCGATATTGGCGCCCGCCGAGAAGAACTTCTCCCCCGCCCCCACGATGACGATGACTTCAACTTCGCCGTCGAAGCGCGCGTCGAGTACCGCCTCATCCAGCTGGCGCATCATCTCGTGCGTGTAGGTGTTGGCCGGCGGATCGCACATCTCGATGACGGCTACGTGGCCGTCCTTGCTATAGTTGATGACCCGCTTGCCATCGAATGGCCGGCTCTCACGGCCGAACGGTGTCTGGTGAGCCTGCATCTCGGTAGCCATCGCTGTGCTTTCCTCGCGCCGTGCGCCGGCAGTCAGGCGGGAACGATCCGCCCCTTGGGGAGCATCCACTCGGGATGCTTGAAATATCCGCTCAAGAGGCGTTCGTCTTCCTCGGTGGGCAGCACCTCGTGCAGGTGCGCCGCGTATTCCTGCTCGGAGAGCAGACGGCCGTCCACCGACCAGCGCTGCCCTTTGAAGTCTCCGATGGCGCGGTTGAAGCGGATGTCCGGGACGTAGAGCCGCTCCGGTCCCTTGCAGACCTGATTGACCATCTCGACGGTGCGCCTCACCTCATCGTAGTATTGATGGCGCGCTCGCTCGTTGAGATGCTCGCGGTCCACCGGCTCAGCGGTCTTGTCCTCGTCGGGCCGCCCTTTGATGCCGTAAGCGTAGGCCCAGCTGGCGCTGGAGCTGTGGTCGGTGCCGAAGAGGTCGAGCGATCCGGAGATCCACTTGTTGTAGTACTTCTGCTGAAGGGAGATGGGGACGACGCCGGCGGCGGCGATGCGCTTGAGCCCCGTGATGCCCGTGCCCATGTGGAACGCCTCTTCCTGCAGCATAGCGCGCGTGGAGCGCGCCAGCGGGGCGAAGGCGGAATGCGAGAGCATGGTGAGCTGGTACTTCCCGTCGCGGTCCATGAAATTGGTGTAGGTGAAGAAATCCAGCCAATGGGTGACGTCGTTGTTGAAGGCGTTGAGCAGGCGGTTGCGCTGGCCGAAGGCGCGCCGCTCCAGCAGCTTCTGTGCCTCGATCTTGCCGTCTTCGCCGAAGTGCTTGATCAGCAGATAGCACATCTGAAAGCCGTGCCGCGTCTCTTCCATCATGATGCGTACCAGCGCCGCGAGATCGTACTCCGACGGCGCGTTGTGGACCAGAAAGCGCTGCTGCTCGTTGGAGGCGAACTCGGTATCACCCTGATAGACGATCATGTTCATCAGCGCGTCGCGAACCCGCTGATCGGGGATCTGCGTCAGGCGCTCCCACTTGCGCTCGCCGGCGAAGTCGCCGAACGTGATCTCCTCCGTCGGGAGATCGGCGAACTTCTCGCGCAGCGTGTAGTTCGGCAGGTAGCGGTCGACGAGGGCTGTGTCCAAACCGATGTCGTGCTGCCATGCGCCGAGCAGGTCCATCCAGTCGTCGAACGTCGCAATTCTCGCCATCGTAGTCCCTCGCTGCGGTGCGACTCCGGTCGTTCAGGTACTCACACGCGGAAGACGTCCACCGCCTTCTCGCCCACGTATGTCACGATCGCTTTGGTCTCGGTGTAGAGATCCAGCGTCTCGATGCCAAGCTCGCGCCCATAGCCCGACTGTTTGTAGCCGCCGAACGGCACGCCGGGGAAGACGCTGAAGGGCGTGTTGATGGCCACGGTGCCGCTGCGGATACGCCCCGCGATGCGCCCCGCGCGCCCGACGTCCTTGGTCCAGATGCTCGCGGCCAGACCGTAATTGGAATCGTTGGCCAGCGCCACCGCCTCGTCGTCGCTCGAGAAACGCGTCACCACGGCCACGGGGCCGAAGATCTCCTCACGCGAGATCGCGGCTTGCGGATCCGCCTCGAAGACGGTGGGCGCGAAGAAGTCGCCGCCGTCGCAGCCGGCGACGGAGGCGCGCTCGCCGCCCATGACCAGCCTTGCCTCGGCCTTACCCTGCGCCACGTAACGCTCGATCTTGGCGAACTGCTCGGGCAGGGTGATCGCGCCGACGTGCGTCGTCTTCTCCATGGGATTGCCGACGACGAGCTTGGCCGCCTTGGCGGCGAACTTCTCGAGGAAAGCGTCATAGACGCGCTCCTGGACGAGCACGCGCGAGCGGGCCTCGCACGTCTGCCCGGCGTTGTAGAAGATGCCGTAGAGGGCGGCGGCCACTGCGGCATCGACGTCGGCATCGTCGAAGACCACCGAAGGCGATTTCCCTCCAAGCTCCAGCGTCACGCGCTTGATGGTCTTGGCAGCCTCGGCGGCAATCCATGCGCCGGTAGCCGTGGATCCCGTGAACGAGATTTTGTCGACCAGCGGGCTTTGGACGATCGCCTTTCCCGTCTCCGGGTTGGGCCCGGTGACGATGTTCAGCACGCCTTCGGGGAGCCCGGCCTCCAGCGCGATCTTCCCCAGCTCGATCGCGGTGAGCGGCGTGGAGGGGGCGGGCTTGAGCACCATCGTGCAGCCCGCGGCCAGCGCCGGCGCCACTTTCCAGCTCGCCAGCAGCAGCGGAAAGTTCCACGGCACGATCGCACCCACCACGCCAACCGGCTCTTTGAGCGTATAGGTGAGATAGGCGGACGTAGGGCCGGGAATCGTATGGCCGTAGATCTTCGTGACCGCGCCGGCGTAGAATTCGAACGTCTCGATCAGGGCGTTGACTTCGCCTTTGGCGACCCAGATCGGCTTACCGTTATCGGCGACCTCGAGCGCGGCGATTTCGTTCGCGCGCTCGGCAAGCAACTGTGCGATCTTGGTGAGAATGCGCGCGCGCTTGGCCGGCGCAATCTTCGTCCAGACACCCGAGTCGAAGGCCTGGCGCGCCGCCGCGATCGCCCGCTCCACGTCGCCAGGCGACGCGGCCGCAACATTGGCTAGGGGCGCTCCCGTGGCGGGATTGCGATCCGCGTAGGTGGCGCCGTCCTGCGCATCCACCCAGGCTCCGCCGATCAGCAGCTGCGTCGTGCGCAGCGTGGTCATGCTCGTCATATCAGGATATTCTCTCGAAGACGGTGGCGATGCCTTGGCCGACGCCGATACACATCGCAGCCAGGCCATAGCGCGCCTTGCGCCGCGCCATCTCGTGCAGGAGCGTGGCCGCCAAGCGCGCCCCGCTGCAGCCCAGCGGGTGGCCAAGCGCTATCGCGCCGCCGTTGACGTTGACCTTGCTTGGATCGATACCCAGCTGCCGCACGCTAGCCACCGACTGCGACGCGAAGGCCTCGTTGATCTCGAAGAGATCGATGTCGCCGGCGGAGAGCCCCGCTAGCGCCAGCGCCTTCCGCGTCGCGGGCACAACGCCCATGCCCATCTCCGAAGGGTCGACGCCCGCGGCTGCCCCGGCAACGTAGCGGCCAAGGGGGCGAAGGCCCGCGGCACGCGCGCGCTCCCCTTCCATCAGCAGGAGGGCGCAGGCGCCGTCGTTGATGCCCGACGAGTTGCCGGCGGTTACCGTGCCGCCCGCCTTGAAGGCCGGCTTGAGCTTGGCCAGTGACTCGAGCGTCGTCTCCGGACGCGGGTGCTCGTCGCGCTCGACGACGCTCTCCGTTTTGCGGCCGCGCACCGTGACGGGGACGATCTCCGCATCGAAGCGCCCGGCGTCCTGGGCCGCCTTCGCCTTGCGCTGGCTCTCGAAGGCAAAGCGATCCTGATCCTCGCGCGAGACGGCATACTTCTCGGCCACGACCTCCGCGGTCTGGCCAAGCGAGATCGTCCAGCGCTCCGGCATCTTGGGGTTGACCATGCGCCAGCCCAGCGTGGTGTCGTAGAGATCGGGGGCGCGCCCGAAGGCCGTCTCCGGCTTGAGCATCACGTAGGGAGCACGCGACATCGATTCCACGCCCCCGGCGATGACGGTGGCGGCGACGCCCGTTTGAATGGCCATGGCGGCGGAGTTGAGCGCCTGCATCCCGCTTCCGCAGAGGCGGTTGACGGTGGCGCCGGGGACGTCGATCGGCAGGCCGGCGAGCAGCAGCGCCATGCGCGCGACGTTGCGGTTGTCCTCTCCGGCTTGGTTGGCGGCGCCGAAGTAGACGTCGTCGACCGTGGCGGGATCGAGGCGCGTGCGCTCCACCAGCGCGGCGATGGTGCGCGCGGCGAGATCGTCCGGGCGCACGGCGGCGAGCGCCCCGCCGTAGCGGCCGATCGGCGTACGCAGCGCATCGACGATGACGGCATCGCGTAGCACACTCATCGGGTCACCGTCTCCTTGCGCTTGCCCGCCATCTTCAAAAGCAGGGGCGCCGGCTCGTAGGCCTCCCCTTCGTGGCGCTGCAGGTTCTCGAGAATGGCGACGATGCGATCGACGCCGACTTCCCGCGCCCACGCTAGCGGCCCGCGGGGGTAGTTCGTGCCGAGCTGCATGGCACGGTCGACGTCGTCGGCGGAGGCTACGCCGTGGGTCACCGCCCAGGCCGCTTCGTTGGCCAGCGCCGCAATCGTGCGGCCGCAGATCAGTCCAGGACGGTCGCCGACGTCGCGCGTCTCGCGTCCGAGATCCGCGAAGAAGGCGCGCGCCTTCTCCATCGCCTCATCGTAGGTCGCGGGACTCCGTACCAGCTCCACCACCCGCTGATCCGCCAAGCTTCCCACCACGCCGTAGCCTACGCACAGGCGCGGCTGCCCCGTCCACGCGGCGCACTCGGCAGCAGTCGCGGGAAGGGCGTCGGCCAACAGCAGCGCATGCGGCTGAAGCGCGTTGCCGATGGCTTCGAGCGCCTCGCGCTTGCGGAGATGATCGGCGGCGCTGGCTTCCACGGCGATCGCCGCGTCCGGCACCTCGCGCTGGATAGCGCGAAGATCCTTGAGCGCGACGGCGCGGTAGCCCGCATCCAGCGCGGCGCGGAGGATCCCGCCGGCGGCGGGTCCGCGGCCAAAGACCACCACGCGTCCCTTAGGCGCCATAGTCGTAGAACCCGCGGGACGACTTGCGTCCGAGGCGGCCCTCCGCAACCATCCGCTCCTGCAGGGGCGAAGGGCGCAGGCGTTCCACGTGCGTCGCCTCGTAGACGCTGCGCGTCGTTGCGAGATTGACGTCGAGACCGATGAGGTCCATCAAACGGCAGGGGCCCATCTTGAAACCCAATCCTTCCAACACGGCGTCGACGCACTCGGCGTCGGCGGCACCGGCGTCGATGGCGCGCAGCGCCTCCAGATAGTAGGGTCGCGCGACGCGATTGACGACAAAGCCGGGCGTGTCGCGCACCACCACCGGCGTCTTGCCCAGCCGCTCGACGAACTCGACGGCACGGCGCACGCTCTCATCGGAACTCTGCTCGGCGCGCACCACTTCGACCAGCTTCATGACGGCGGGCGGGTTGAAGAAATGGATGCCCACCACGCTCTGCGCGCGCCCGGTGGGACGCGCGATCTCGCCGACCGCCAGCGACGAAGTGTTGGTGGCTAACAGCGCGCCGGCGGGTGCTAGGCGCGCGAGCTCGGCGAAGACCGTTCGCTTGAGGTCGAGCACCTCGGGGACGGCCTCGATGTAGATGTCGCCCGACGTAGCCTGCGCCACGGAGTCAACCAGGCGGATGCGCCCGAACGCAGCTTCGGCGCCCGCTGCATCTGGAAGCAGACGGCCAAGCGTCTTGGTGAGACCAGCCGCGGCACGCTCGCGCGCGGCGGCCGCCAACTCGACGAGGTAGACTTCGTAGTTGGCCGCCGACGCGGACGCGGCAATGCCCGCACCCATCGTGCCGGCGCCGATCACGACGATGGTATTCGTAGACGCCCCCTATCTCTCTGCAAGAACCACGCACCCGGCCGAATTGCTTGACGTTTTCTCCGTCGACCGTGGCAGCAACGTCATAGTATCGCCGCCCCTAGATGGCGTCAACACCCGTTCACTGGGCGAAACCAACGGTATGTCGCCGTATGGCAGACGCGGGGCATTGGCTGGCCATGAGGCGGACGGCGGGCTTCACGGCGCTCGAGGTGCTGATCGCGGCCGGCATCGTGGCGGCTGTCGCCAGCGGGCTCGTTCTCCTATTGCATCGCACGCTTGCCGCAGCCGCCTCGTTTGCGCTCCATCGGCATGGCTATGCAATGGCCGAGGATCTCGACGAGCGCTGGGACGCCGAGGCGGCCTCGGCGCTGGCGATCTTCGTGCCGGCAAGCGACGTGCTGGGCGCCGCGAACGGCGACGGCCACGAAGTGGACTTCTTCACTCGCGACGGCCACGGAACGCCGTTCTTCTGGGCCTATCGCTACGACCGCGGCGCGCATGCGCTGCAGCGTTACACCTTTGCGGCGCCGGGAGCGACGGCAACGCCGTCCGGCGATGCGCTGCCGAACGTCTCGTCATTTGCTGCCGTGACGCTGGCAGTCACGGCGTTTAGCGAGCCAATCTTCCAAGGATATGCGAGCGTGCCGGTGAGCGAGAACCTCGGCTACCCCGGCGTTGACGGCGGCAACCGCGTGACCGAGCTGCATCTGGTCACCGGCGACGACGATGTCACGAGCGATCTGCTTCCCGGCGTCTCCCCCAGCGGCTTCACGCTGGTCGTGGGAACCTTTACGCCGCCGCCGAGCCCGCTCATCGCAGGTCCGCCGCTGACGTTCGCCTCGCCCACCGCGCCGGCGCAGACGTTCACGATTTCGCAGCAGTATTATCGCGGAGGCTTCACGGTCGCACCGCAGTGCGTCGT
>SCQY01000232.1 GCA_004298665.1 bacterium
TCGCCATCTTGCTCAAAATGATGGTCGGCCTTGCGCCGTGAACCGCGGGGTCACGTCAAGGGCGCGGTGCCGACGTGGCGGGACCAGCCAGGCGACCAGAACCGCGTGAGAAAGTCCTCGCGTTGCAGTTCAGTTCCATCCCAAATTGAATAATACCGGTTGGCCTCTAAGTCGACAGCCGGTATCGAACCCAACGGCTTCCACAACAACTCCAGGCCTTCAGCCGCAAGAACGTCACGCAAGCCCTGACTCGGTTCCCACCGCGAGAACAGGTTGATCGCTCCAAACCCTAGACCGCCCGCTAATATAGTCAATACGAAGCTGAGATCGCGAGGGAAGCGTGAAGTACATATGCCACAGTTCCGATCCGTACAGGAGTGTGTATCCAAGAGCTTTTCGGTGACGTTCCAGTAGAAGTCTCGCATCGTCTCACCGGTCGCAAGCAAGCACAGGTGGCGTCCGATGCGTGCGTTCTGCTCATTTGTCTCGGTACGCGAGTGAACCGTGTTGACTACTCCCATTGGAAATTCCCACGCACCGTTCCAACCATGCGGAACACTCGCCTCTGCCTCGGATTGAGTCTCTGAGACGAAATCGACAACGATTGCCAACTGCTTCTGCGTAAAAGGTTGAATCATCCATGTGCCGTCGGTCACGAGCGCTGCTAGGGAGTCCGCGAACAGCGCAAAATCCCGGCACTCGTCCGGGTAACCGATAGAGTACCGTTCTCCACCCAGATCCGCGGCTTTAGAGATAAAGTTGTGCTCTGTCATCTGATTGAACCTCTGGAGCACCCTGCTGTAGGCGTCGGCTACGTGGCCGCATTTCTCTCTGGTACGGCGCAGAAGGCGCCTTCGGAGAAGCCCGAGGAGCGCACGCCGAACACGCGGTTGAAGCGGGCGCGATAGTTCTCCCACGCGATTACTGCGGCGAGCTCGACGAGCTGTGCTTCGTCAAAGTATGTGCGCAGCCGCTTCATGAGCTCGCTCGAGATATCGGCGGGTGTCTTAGCCATCGCGACGGCGAGGTCCAGCACCGCGCGTTCACGATCGTCAAAAGCCTCGCTGGTTTCGTATCGGGGCAGGTCCACGAGCTGCTGTTCCGTGACGCCCATCTCTCTGCCGACGGCAGAGCCGATGTCCAGTCAGAACGGGCAGCCGACCAGCGCGCTGGTTTTGATCTGGCCCAACGCTTTGAGGTGGCTCTCCATGCGCCCGCTCACCATGTGGGCCGTCTCGAAGGCATAGACGGCGAGCAGCAATGCAGGGCGCTGCTGCAGGAGCCGTAGCGTCTCCAGCGGGCGTTGCTTTCGGCGCATCACGCGGATGAAGGCCATCAACTTTGCAATGAATGTCATCTCACCTCCACCTGTACGGCGGTTGCGCTATAGGGCGTGCGACACGAGCCACGCGACGACGTCCTCGGCGTTGCGATCCGGCGGGAAGACCGGATAAAATACGTGTTCAATGACGCCGTTGCGAACGATCAGCGTCAGGCGTTTGAGGTAGCGGGTCTCACCGATCGCGAAGGTCGGCAGGCGCAGCGCCTCCGTCAGCGCACCGGCCGCGTCGCTCAGCAAAGGAAACGGGAGGCGGAGCCGCTGCGCCGCCTCGGCTTGCGTCTCGGTGCTCTGCCGGCTGACGCCGAAAATCGTCGCCCCGAGTTCATGAAGCTGCGCGGCATGGTCGCGGAAGGCGCACGATTGGGGCGTGCAGCCGCGTGCGCCAGGAATGCCGTCCCAACCGTCGGGGAGCGGAATGCCGGGCACGCCCGTTGCCGGATACAGGTAGAAGACGGTGCGCGGTGTCTTCGTCTG
>SCQY01000233.1 GCA_004298665.1 bacterium
ATTGTCCTCGACGAGGGCTTCGACGCGTCTCCCCAGCACGCCGCCCCGCTGGTTCCACCAATCGACGGCGATCGCAGCGCCGCGTACGCCGTTCTGCGCTACGTCGGCGAAGACGCCGGTAAGCTCCCAAACTTCGCCGATGCGCAGGGTCTGGGCCGCGTCGCCGCGGTGTGCGATGAACGCGGGCAGCGCCAGCGACGCGGCTGCGCTGCCCTGAACGAAGGCCTTGCGCGACAGACCGTTGCAAGCCATGGCTCTTCTCTCACCTTCCAAGTGTCTTAGGCGAAGTGTCCACGGGTCTCCGGTGTGATGAGCGATCCGGTTAGGAACAACACCACGATGACCATCAGGAAGATCGTGAGGCTCAGCGGGATGCCGGCAACACTGCCGCTAGCCAGCGTTACGAAGGTCGGCATCATGCCGCCGATCGCGAAGCCGATGTTCCATGAGAGCCCCGTGCCGCTCGAGCGGATCGCCGTTGGGAATCGCTCGTTGAGAAAGACGAGGATGGGGGCATAGGCCGCGTTGCCTAAGATCGTGAGAATGACCGCGTATGCCGTGATTGCACCGACGTCCCCGGGTCCGAGCAGTGCTAGGCGGTGGTAGGCGATGGGAATGACGATCAGACTGACGACGCCGGTCCCGATCAGCGTCGGCTTGCGTCCCACAAGCTCGCTGAGATGCCCGACGAGCGGCGCAACGATGATCACGACGATCGAAAGCCAGATCAGGATGTGCGCTGCTGCGGGCTTGGGCAAGTGGTTGACTTTCGCGAAGAAGGCTGGGAGGTAGCCCGACGTCAGATAGTACATCGCGCCGCCGCCGAAGCTGATCAGCAGATTCACCAGCACGATTCTCGCGTATTTGCGCGAGAAGACTTCGCGTACGGGTGCCTTGACGACACCGACTTGGCGCTCTTGCCGCGCCCAGAGCGGGGACTCTTCGACGGCACGGAAGATGAAGAAGCTCAGTACCGTGCTTACGAGCGCGGAGAAGAACATGAAGCGCCAACCCCACACTGCGAACGCCGGTCCGGGGAAGATGAGCGAGACGATCAGGAAGACCACCGAGGCCAGGAGTCCGCCGACGCCGGCGCCGCCCCCGCCGATGGCTCCCGATAGGAGGCCTCTCCACTTCGGCGCGACGGTCTCAGTGCCGATCGTATGCGTTGAGGCGACCACACCGCCCACGAAGATGCCTTGGACGAGCCTCAAGATCAGGAAGAGCAGCGGTGCGAGCAGGCCGATCGCATCTATGGTCGGCAGTGCACCGAGCAGCGCCGTCGCGATCCCCACGCCGAAGACCGCCACGATCATCGCGCGCTTGCGGCCGTTCTTGTCCGCGTAGCCTCCGAAGAGTGCGGATCCAACGGGGCGCATCAACAGCGTGACGGCAAACGAGGCATACACTGCCGCTAACGAAAGCGTCGGGGAGTTGCTCGGGAAGAACAGCGGCCCGATCGTTGGTGCGATGTAGAGCAGGATGAAGAGATCAAAAAGATCCAGCGACCACGCGAAGATCGAGGCTAGCGAAGCGGCCCAGATCTGTCGAGAGCTGATCGAGTTGCTTGTCAAAGTCTCCGAGGGTGGTACCGGTGTAACGGTCATCGCGACTACACTCCTCCACATTGGCCTACAAGCAAGTAGCCCGGCGGCAGGAACCATTGGCTACGCCATACAACCTTCCCGCTGAGAGAGATACACGTTTCTCTCAGGGAAATATCAGAGAAGAGCGCGGAGGAGCAGAGCGGGAATGGCCACGAGTTTCCAGCCGCTGGAATCGGTAGAGCGGCTGCTGGACATCCTCGAAGCCGTTGCGGCGAATGGCGACACGATGGGCGTGAGCGAGTGCGCCAAAGCCACGGGAGTGAACAAGAGTACGGTCTATCGCATGCTGGCCACGCTCGAGCGGCGCGGCTACATGCAGAAGGACCCGCTCACCGACCGCTACCGCACGAGCGCGCGCTTCCAGCGTCCGGGACTCCGGTCCCTTGCGTCCACCGATCTCGTGGAACGTGCCCACGAGCGGCTGGTTGCCCTACGCGACGCAACCGACGAGACCGTGCATTTGACCGTCTATCAAGGTAACGGCGTGGCAAAGTACGTCGACCGCGTCGAGAGCACGCTGCCCGTGCGAAGCTCCTCGCTGATCGGAACCTGTGTGCCGGCCACAAGTACCTCCACGGGAAAGATGCTGCTTGCCAATCAGAGCGAGGAGGAGATCGCACAGGTCTGCAAGACTCTCAAGCGCTATACGAAGCTCAGCATCGTCGCGGCTTCGGCGATGCAGGAGGAGCTGACGAGGATTCGCCGCTCCGGCATCGCCGTCAACCGAGGCGAGTATCGCGTTGAAGTCTGCGGTGTCGCGGTGGGCATCCGCGACACGCAAGGTAAGGTTGTCGCCGCCGTCGGCTTGTGCATTCCCCGATTCCGCTTCACCAAAGGCGCGCTGGGACTGCAGGTGAAGCGCCTGCGCGCGACGGCGGTAATGATCGAAACGGATTTTGGCCACTCCGTAGCCAGAGCGATGACGAACGGGAGTTCCATATGATCGAGTCGCCGGCGAGAACGCGGCCGCGCCGCTGGATCGGCGAGGCCGTCCCGCGCAAAGAGGATCCGGCACTGCTGACCGGCGCCGGCCGCTTCATCGACGACCTCGATCCCTTTCCACATACTCACCATGCGGCTATCCTCCGGAGTCCGCATGCCCACGCGCGGATCCTCTCCATCGACAGCACGCGCGCGATGGCGCTCGAGGGCGTGAAGGCGGTGCTGACCGGCGCGCGCGTGGCGGAGATCTCGAAGCCGTTTCATGCGGGCATCACCGAACCGGTACATTTCTATCCGATCGCCGTGGACAAGGTACGGTACGTCGGCGAGCCGGTGGCTGTGGTGGTAGCAAAGGATCGCTACATCGCCGAGGATGCGCTCGAGCTCATCGACGTGGAGTACGAGCGTCTGGCACCGGTGGTGGAGATCGATCGAGCCCTCGCTGCAGACTCGCTGCCGCTGCACGAAAACGTCGGCTCGAATGTGGTCCATGAGCGCTCGTTCACGTACGGCGAAGTCGATGCCGCCTTCGCGGCGGCTGAGGAGGTCGTCGAAGCGACGTTTCGCTTCCCCAAGTATGCCTCCACGCCGATCGAGACGTACGGCGTCATCGCGCAGTACCAGCGGGGCACGAATACGTACGCGATTCACGCCAACTTCCAAGGGCCGTTCGTGCTCCACACCCTGCTCGCCAGCGCTCTGTGCGTGCCGGGGAACCGGCTGCGGATTCTGGTGCCGCCCGACATCGGTGGAAGCTTCGGCATCAAGGCACTGCTCTATCCGTACATGGGGCTGATCGCGCTCGCCAGCAAGGAGAGCGGCGTTCCCGTGAAGTGGATCGAGGACCGGCTGGAGCACCTCTGCGCCTCGTCCAGCTTGACGGATCGTCTGACGCACGTGCAGGCGGCGGTGCTGCGCGACGGCACCATTCTTGCGCTGCGCCTCGACCACGTCGATAACGTCGGCGCGTACGTGCGCGCTCCGGAACCTGCGTGCCTCTACCGGATGCACGGTACCAGCACGGGCGCCTACCGCATTCCGGCGCTGGCGATCCACAACAGGCTCGTAACCACGAACAAGCTGCCCACCGGGCTCAATCGCGGCTACGGCGGTCAAGAGCACTATTTCGCACTCGAGCGCACGATCGCGCTTATCGCCAAGCGTCTGCACTTGGATCGCCTCGACGTGGTGCGCCGAAATCTCGTGCGTGCCGACGAGTTTCCCTACCATGCGCCTGCGGGCTCGGTCTTGGACAGCGGAGACTACCATACGGCGTTCGATGAGGCACTGCGTCTGGCAGGATATCAGGACCTCCTGGCAACACGGGATCGAGCCCGCGCGCAAGGCCGCAGCGCGGGTATCGGCTTGGCGTGCGTGGTGGAGCCGTCCGGCTCGAGCATGGGCTACATCACGATAGCCTTGCCGCTGGAGCAGCGCAAAAAATCCCTGCCGAAATCGGGGGCGGCGGAGGCCGTGACGATCGCCCTGGACCCGTCCGGCGCCATCACCGTGCGCCTGGGGACGGCCCCGCAAGGGCAAGGGCACCAGACCGTGACGGCGCAGATCGTGGCCGAGGAGCTCGGCGTCACGCTCGAGAGCATTGAAGTTGTGGCGGAAGTCGATACGCAGACCAGCCCGTGGACCATCGCTTCCGGCACCTACTCGAGCCGCTTTGCGCCCATTGCTGCGGTAGCCGTACAACAGGCGGCGCGCAAGGTCGCCATGAAGCTGCGCACGATCGCGGCGCAGCAGTGCGACGTCCCCCTCGATGATATCGATCTCGCGGACGGCCTGGCGATCCCGCGGGGCGATCGCTCCAAGGCGATCCCGCTCAAACGCTTGGCGGGGTTGGCTCACTGGAATCCGCTGGCGCTGCCGTCAGGCATGGAGCCCGGCGTCTACGAGACGAGCTACTACTCCGTTCCGATCCTCGAGGCACCGGACGATCTGGATCGCGTTAACTCGTCGGCCGTCTATGGCTTCGTCGTGGATATCTGCCTCATCGAGGTTGACCGCGAGACAGGCAAGATCGAAATACAGCGTTACGTCTCCGTCCATGATACGGGCCGCATGCTCAACCCGCTGCTTGCGGAAGGGCAGATCCGCGGTGGGTTCGCGCATGGTTTGGGGGGAGCGCTCATGGAGGAGATGGTGTACGACGAACAGGGTGCTCTGCTCTCGGGCACGTTCGTGGATTACCTATGCCCGACGGCGGCCGAGATTCCGCCGTTGACCATCGGTCACGTGGATACGCCCTCGCCCTTCTCGCCGCTGGGTGCGAAAGGCATCGGTGAAGGTAATTCTATGAGCGTTCCCGTGACCATCGCCAATGCCGTGGCCGATGCGCTCGGCATCGACGATATCACCCTGCCGCTGACGCCGCGCCGCGTGTGGGAGATGGTTCAACGATGATCGGCGAAGGAAGTATCGAGCTCGAGGATGCCGCTGAGCACGTCTATCAGGCTTTGCTGGACCCGGAGCTGCTGCAGCGCACGATCCCCGGCTGCCGGAACTTCGAGGATCAGGGAGAGCGCCGCTACGCGGCGCTCATGGAAGCGGGCGTCGGCCCGATCAAGGGTGCCTTCAAAGCGAAATTCGCCGTGACCGATGTGCGGCCGCCCGAAGGCTACACACTGCAAGTGGAGGGACAGGGAACGCCGGGAAGCGTCTTCGGGCGCGTCACCGTATCGCTCGTCTCCAGCGCTCCCCAGCGCACGCAGCTCCGCTACGCTTACGATATCAATGTCAGCGGTAAGATCGCCATGGTCGGCCAGCGGATGCTGGACGCGGCGGCCAAGATGGTTGCGGCGCAGTTCTTCAAGCGCCTGCGTGAGGAGCTCGCCGCTCGATGAAACCTGCGCGCTTCGATTACTACCTTCCTGCGACGCTCGAAGAGGCGTTGGCCACGCTCAGCGAGCTCGGCTCGGACGGCAAAGTGCTTGCCGGCGGCCAATCGCTGGTGCCGATGCTGAACATGCGCATCGCCCAACCGGCGGCGCTGATCGACATCAACGGACTCGTGGATCTCGACGCGATAACGTGCGAACACGGCGCGTTGCGTGTTGGTGCCATGGTTCGCCAGGCTACGCTGGAGCGTTCGGGCCCGGCGCTTGGCCAGGTTCCTCTGCTGGCGCAGGCGCTGCCGCTGGTTGGCCATTGGCAGACCCGTAATCGTGGGACGCTGTGCGGCTCTTTGGCACATGCGGATCCCAGCGCCGAGCTTCCGCTGCTCTTGAGCGTGCTCAACGGCAGCGTGGAAGTGCATTCCAGCCGTGGCGTGCGCACGGTCGCCGCGCGCGACCTCTTCGTCTCGTTCTTCACCACCTCGCTCGAGGCTGACGAGCTGATCGTGGCGGCATACTTGCCGATCGCTCCCGCGCGCCGCCGCTACGCTTTCAACGAATTCGCTCAACGCCACGGAGACTTCGCGCTGGTGTCGGTAGCCTGTGCCGTTGAGTTCGACGAGCAAGGTATGCTCGCGCATCTGACGCTGGCCTTGGGCGGCGCCGGAGAAGTTCCGCTGGTTGTGGAGGCGGCCGATGCTCTCGGAAGACTTCTAGACCGGGAGCTGATCGCGGCCCTGGCGGAGCGCGCCTCGACCGCCTGCGATCCGCCAAGCGACCACCACGCCAGCGCGGCCTTCCGCCGCCAGCTCGTGCGTACGCTGACGGGGCGGATGCTGACCGCGCTCGTACCGCAGGAGGAGGCGGCCGCCACATGATGACCCACAAAGCCGGCGAGCACGCGGCCATTGCGCTGACCCTGGACGGCACCCCCGTGGTCGAGCAGGCACCCACGCGCATGCTGCTCTCCGATTTTCTGCGACAGACATGCGGCAAGACGGAAGTGCACGTCGGGTGCGAGCACGGCGTCTGCGGTGCCTGCACGGTACGTGTCGATGGGCGGCCGGTCCGGAGCTGCCTGATGTTCGCCGTGCAGGCGGCCGGCCATCACGTCGAGACGGTTGCCAGCTTGGGGACCAGGGACGACCTCTCGATGCTTCAGCGTCAGTTTCACGAGCATCACGCGTTGCAGTGCGGGTTCTGTACGCCGGGCATCTTGAGCTCTGCTCAGGCGTTCCTCGAAGAGCACCCGGAGCCTACGGAGCGTGAGGTGGTGGAGATGCTTACGGGCCATCTATGCCGCTGCACGGGGTACCGTGCCATCATCGATGCGGTGCTGGCGTGCGCGCGCGAGAGAAAGGAGGGGACCTCGTGAACTTGGGCTTGTCCTTCCTGGCGTCGGTGGAGCGGGATCCAAAGCATCTTGCCATCGTCGACGGAGCGCTGCGTCTCACCTACGAGGCATGGCTGGCCAGGATCAGGCACGTGGCGGGCGGCCTGCGGCGGATGGGATTGAAGCCGGGAGAGCGTCTGCTGGTGGTGCTGAAGAACGGCGAACCGATGACCACGCTCTACTGGGCATGTCAGACGATCGGTGCCGTCTTTGCCCCCGTCAACTGGCGTTTGGGGCGCAACGAGTTCCGCTACGTCATGCAGGACGCCGCTCCCGTTGCCGTCGCCTTCGAGCAGGCCAGTGCGGCGCTGGGCGAGCTGGCAGAGGTGGAAGGGCTGCGCACGATCGGCGTCGGCGTCAGCGCGCCGCATCGAGCGGCATACGATTCGCTGCTGGAGGCGCCGGCTAGTGAGGGTGAGTTCGTCAGCGACGACAACGTCTCGCTGCTGCTCTACACCTCGGGAACCACAGGCCAGCCCAAGGGCGTTCCGCGTTCGCACCGGGCGGAACGCGCCGCCGCCGTGGCGCACGTGGCGCAGAATCGCTATGGGCGAGACGAAGTGACGCTCGGCGTGATGCCCCTCTATCATACGATGGGCGTTCGCTCGTTGATCGCGATGACGCTGCTGAACGGAACGTTCGTCGCCATGCCGCAGTTCCGGCCCCGCGAAGCGCTGGAAGTTGTCGAGCGCGAGCGGGTCACGAACCTCTACCTCGCGCCGACGCTCTACTTCGATTTAGTTCATCTGCCGGAGATCGCCACGCGGGATCTGAGTTCGCTGCGCAAGCTCGGCTACGCCGGCGCGCCGATGTCGCCCAGTCTCGTGGAGCGATGCTTTGACGTCTTTCGTCCGGACGTCTTCGTCAACCACTACGGCTCGACGGAGATCTACACGTTCTCGATCTACGACAAGCTGCGCGAGAAGCCCGCGTGCGCGGGCCGAGCGGGCTTGAACGAACGGCTTCGCGTCGTGCGTATCGGCGCGCAGGGTGCCGATGATCTCGTGCCGCCCGGAGAGACGGGTGAGATCGTGGTCGAGCTGACCTCCGATGAAGCCTTCCAAGGATACCGGAACCGCCCCGATGCAGATACGCGAGCGATTCGCGGCGGCTGGTACTTCACGGGTGACCTCGGCCGCCTCGACGAGGACGGCGACCTCTTTGTGGTGGGGCGCGTCGACGACATGATCATCAGCGGCGGCGAGAACGTCTTCCCCGTGGAAGTGGAGGACGCGCTAGCGCGCCATCCAGACGTAGGGCGGGTAGCCGTCATCGGCGTTTCCGACGAGCGGCTAGGCCAGCGCATCGTCGCGTACGTGGAGCCGGCAGCACGCGTACCGTCCGCGGAAGGGCTCGACCGGTTCTGCATCGGCAGCGGCATGACGCCATTCAAGCGGCCTAGAGAATACGTTTTCGTCAAGAACCTGCCTTTGTCGCCTTCGGGCAAGATTCTGCGAACCAAACTTCGCTCGGGCGAGTTCGAGTTACTCGCCCAGGAGAGTATGAGATGACCGTTAGCCAGGATCATGATGTATTGCGCCACCATGCTCTCAGCGTCCAGATCGAGGTCGAGCGCCATCGGGCGACGATCGTGCTGGACGACCCGGAGCGCCACAACACCGTGCCCTTTCCCGCGCGTCGCGTGCTGCGCCAGTTGTTCGAAGAGTTCGGTGAGGACGAGCGCATTCGCGTGGTCGTTCTCCGCGGCGCCGGAGAGCGCGCGTTCAGCGCGGGCGGGAACATCGCGCAGTTCCTCGAGAACACGCCCGAGACACTCTCCGAGTTGGCCTGGAACGTTGGCGCCCCGGAGCGCTGCCCCAAGCCGGTGATCGCCGAGCTCAAGGGCTTCGCCTTTGGCGTGGGCCTGGAATTCGCGCTAGCGTGCGACTTTCGCGTAGCCGGCGAAAGCACGCTGCTTGCGTTGCCCGAGATCAAGCTGGGCATGATCCCGGGGAGCGGCGGCAGCCAGCGCGTGGCTCGCATCGCCGGCTTGGGGCGTGCCAAGGACATGGTGATGCGGGGGCGCCGGATACCCGCACAGGAGGCACTGGCATGGGGTCTGCTGACCACGGTCGTGCCCGATAGCGAACTTCGGCGCAGCGTCGACGAGTTGAGCGATGAGATGTGCGCGCTTCCACCCCTTGCTCTGCAGACGGCGAAGCGCGTGCTGGGCGCGGCCTATGAAGCGCCGCTGCATGCAGCCATCGGGTTGGAAGGCGAGGCCTACGGGCGCTTGCGCTCGACGCCCGACTTCATCGAGGGCGTGCACGCGTTCGCAGAAAAACGCCCGCCCCGCTTTCCCAGCCTAGCCGGCGACGGTGAGGTCGTGCGGCACAAGCGATGACGTTAACGGGAAAGACAGCCGTCGTCACGGGGGGTGCCGCCGGCATTGGCGCCAGGTATGTTCGCGCGCTCCACGCGGCCGGCGCCTACGTTCTGATCGCCGACGTCTTGCGCAAGGAAGGGCAAGCGCTCGCGGAAGAGCTTTCCAGCGCACCAAGCGCGGGGGGTGCGAACGCGGCCTTCGTGCCGACCGACGTCACGCGCGAGGACGACGTGGCGCGCATGGTGCAGGCGGCCGCCGAGCTTCACGGACCGGTTGACATTCTGATCAACAATGCCGCGATCTACCAAGGGCTGGGGAAGAAGAAGCCATTCGACGAGATCAGCGTGGAGGAGTGGGACCGCGTCATGGCCGTCAACGTGCGCGGCGTCTGGCTGTGCGCGAAGGCGGTCGCGCCGTCGATGCGCCTTCGGCAACGCGGGAAGATCGTCAACATCGCGTCGGTGGTGGATCACATGGGCGCGGCGGGCTTCGCGCACTACGTTGCCTCCAAGGCGGCCGTCGGCGGACTGACGCGCGCCTTGGCGCGTGAGCTGGGCGCCAGCGGCATCACCGTCAATGCCGTGGCTCCAGGCCTGGTTGCCAACGAGTCGTCGCTCCAGCTCAACGATCCGGCGTACGTCGGGCTGGCCTCGAAGTCACGCGCGCTCCAGCGCGAGATGCGCCCGGATGACCTTGTGGGAGCCGTGCTCTTCCTCGCGTCGGCAGAGAGCAACTTCATCACCGGCCAGACGCTGATCGTCGACGGCGGAGCGATCTTCCGCTAGCGCGCGAGGAGTGGCACAGAGCATGCTTCAGCACTATATCCATGGCGAATGGTTGAGCTCCGGCACCGAATTCGTCGTGAGCGACCCCGCCACGGGCGAGATCGTCGATCGCGTTTCCGCCGGCTCCGTGCGCGAAGTAGACCTGGCCGTCGAAGCCGCCTGTGCGGCGGCACGTCCCGCCTGG
>SCQY01000234.1 GCA_004298665.1 bacterium
GACTGCGCAAGCTTCCACGAGAGCGCGTCTTCGCGTGCCCCGTTGCCGACGACCAGGATTCTCATGCTACTCCCACTCCACCGTGGCCGGCGGCTTCGAGGTGATATCGTAGACGACGCGGTTGACGCCCTCCACTTCGTTCACGATGCGCGTCGACATGTGCGCCAGCAGGTCGAACGGAAGGCGCGCCCAGTCGGCCGTCATCCCGTCTTCGCTCGTGATGGCACGAATGGCGACGAGGTTCGCATAGGTGCGCCCGTCGCCCATCACGCCCACGCTCTTGAGCGGGGTGAGCACGGCGAAGTACTGCCAAGGGTGGGGGTCGAGGCCGGCCCTGCCGTCGATCTCCTCGCGCACGATCTTGTCGGCTGCGCGCAGGATCACCAAGCGCTCCTCGTCGACGGCGCCCAGCACGCGGACGGCAAGCCCCGGGCCCGGAAAAGGCTGACGGTTGACGATGTGCTCGGGGAGGCCCAGCACGCGCCCTACCTCGCGCACTTCATCTTTGAACAGCAAGCGCAGCGGTTCGACCAGCATCAGCTTCATGTGCTCTGGAAGACCGCCGACGTTATGGTGCGTCTTGATCTTGTGGCCGGTCTTGGAGTCTTTGGTCTTCGACTCGATGACGTCGGGGTAGAGCGTTCCCTGCACCAGAAAGCGCACGTCCGGAAGCTCGGCTGCCTGCTCCTCGAAGATCTTGATGAACTCGTGGCCGATGAGTACCCGCTTGCGCTCCGGATCCTCCACGCCCGCCAGCAAGTTCAGATAGCGCTCGCGTGCATCGATGCAGCGGACGTTCAGGTGCATCACGTCGCGAAAGGCAGCCGTGACTTCCTCGGCCTCTCCGGCGCGCAGCAGCCCCGTATCGACGAAGATGCACGTCAACTGCTCGCCGATGGCGCGCGCCACCAATGTAGCGGCCACTGCCGAGTCCACGCCGCCGGAGAGCGCGCAGATGACGTTCGCGTTGCCGACCTGCGCGCGGATGCGCGCGATCGCATCGTCGACGAAGGAGCCCATCTGCCAGGTGGGCTCGAGACCCGCCACGTCGTAGAGGAAGTTTTCCAGCACGCGGCGGCCGTGTACCGTGTGCGCGACCTCGGGGTGGAACTGCACGCCGTAGAGCTTACGCCGATCGTCTCCCAGCGCCGCGATCTCCGTGCGCGCCGTGCGTGCCAGCGGCTGGAAACCCGCCGGCAGCTGGACAACCGTGTCGCCATGGCTCATCCAGACGACGCTCTGCGCGGGGATGCCCTTGAAGATCGGCGAGCTCCGCTCCCGCTCGAGCGCCAGCTCGGCATGCCCGTACTCGCGGATCGTCGAGGGGATCAGCGTGCCGCCGCAGTCGCGTGCGATCAGCTGCATCCCGTAACAGATGCCCAACACGGGAACTCCGCTTTCGAGGATGCGCGCGTCCATCGCAGGCGCACCTTCACCCAGCGTAGACTCCGGGCCGCCGGTGAGGATAATGGCGCGCGGGTTACGCTTGCGGATCTCTTCCCAAGGCGTGTCGTGGGGCAAGATCTCCGAGTAGACCCGCGCTTCGCGTACGCGCCGCGCGATCAGCTGGCTGTATTGGGCGCCGAAGTCGAGGATGACGACGGACGCCGGCGCAATCGCCGACGCGGCGTTGGGGGAGGCGGGACTGGTGGTGGTCACGGCGCCCTCCTTTCTCCAAGAGGGCGGGCGGCACCCTGGGCGTACTCGTCCGCAGCGGCAGGCTAGGTTAAGACTTCGTTGAGACGGCCCTGCTCGCGAGCCCAAGCGACCTCCATTGCGATGCGCTCCCCGACGGAGATGTCACGGCCCCACAGGTACGCCGAGTAGGGCGTGTAGCGGGTTCCCGGCGAGCCCGGGATGCGCAGTGAGACGTCATAGACGACGAAGTCCTTCGGCGGCCCCGAGACGATCACGCATTGGAGCGCGAACGGTCCGATGATCCCCGGCGGAAATGCGGCATCGGCGGCCCGTACGAAGCGCTCGCCCAAGGTAAAGGCCCGCTCCAGCATCGATTCCGTCAGCGTGGTGGCGATGTGCCCCGCCTCCTCCATCTTCATCGGCGTCGAGCCCAGCGCCGCTTGCTGCTCCGCCAAGAGCGCGCGCATGCCGTCGAGGTTGGTCTGACGGCGAGTGTCCGTGCCGATCAGCTCCAGCTCGCCCAGCACCTTCGAGCGAAAGAAGTTGAGGTTGACCGTAGGCCCGAGAGCATACTCCTCGATCACCGCCCCCGCCAAACCTTCGTCGTTCAGCACACCCGCCAGCTTCAGACGTTCAGCCTGCGCATCGTACTCGGCAGGCGAACTGCACAGAAAGAACGCACGCTCGAAGCTCACCTTGGCGTGCGACGCCTTCACCATCACCAAACGGTCGATCTCGTCGGGGCCGGCGAACTGCCGCGGGTAGGGAACGTCCGCCTGCTCCAGCAGGGCATACTGGTTGGAGGCTTCGCCGCGCTCCTCGGCACGCAGCAGTGTGCGGCTGCCGAAGAACGGCACGCGCATGCCGCGCTCGATCTCGTCGTAGGAGTAGCGCTGGTGGAGATAGACTTCGAATGAGCGGTTGGGGACGAAGACCACGTTGCGGCGCAGCAGATCCTCCTGCACCTCCGGCTTGAGCAGATCGGGGAAGCGCTCGAGCTGGAGCGTCTCTTCCACGCAGCCGCGGCGTTCGGCGTCTTCACCGCGCACGGCGAAGTGGCGCGCATAGGTCTGCTCGCGTCCTTGCGCGGTAACCACGAGGTTGCGCAGACCGGCCCTGCGCGCCCCCGCGCAGAGATCGAGCGCCGAGTGCGAGCCGACGCAGGCAAGCGTCAGCTTTTCGAGGTCGTACCCGGCAAGCGTGGCCGCGATATCTGGCGCCACCACGCTAATTCAGACCGGAATCGTCGAGCACCAGCTCCAGCGAATTGGAGAGCAGCGCGTTCTTGATCTCGCGCGCGATGCGCCGGCCGGTCGACATCGGCTCGTCGTAGTTGAGGTACGAATACGGCGAACCGTCGATGAAGAGATTCGTCCCCGCCACGATGCGCGCGGATATCTCCATGAGATAGAACTCCGCCTCCGGCGTGATGATCGTCTCCAGGCAGAACGCACCGAAGAGGCCTTTGGGCGGACAGATCTCGCGGCTCACCCGGACAACTTCTTCGCCCATGCGATAGGCTTCGGCCAGCATCGACTCGCGCAGCGAGACGGGCGAGTTGCCCACCACCACGTACGACGGCGAAACGTCCATCACGCTCTGCGCCACGGCCGGGATGCGCCCAATCGAATCGACGTTGGTCTCGTAGCGCCGGTCCATGCTCATGATCTCGAGCTTCCCGGTCAACGGCGAGTAAAAGTAGTGGATGTAGAGCGGGACGCCGATGATGTACTCTTGCAGGATGTAGTTGCGGCGTGCCAGCAGCGCCGCCTTCTCTTCGAAATCGTGCGCATCTTTGAGGAACAGATAACCCTTGCCCCCCTGCGCTCCGTAGAACTTCACGATCACCGGGCGATCGATCTCGGCGCCCGTTTTGAACTGGCGCGGCAGCTTCAGGCCCGCGCGCTGAAGCCACTGCCGCTGCAGCTCGCGTGAGGCTTCCCAATCGAGCACGGCCTTGTTCCCGAAATACGGTGTGCGCATCTTCTTATGCTCGTCCAGCGAAAGGTATGCGACGAACGAGCCGTGCGGCACGATGATCAGCTTACGCTGCTCGAGATCGCGCATGATCTGCGGGAAGTCTTCGTACTTGGGGATCTGGATGACTTCGTCGACGAAGGCGAACGAGCGGTAGAGGTTCGCCGTGTCGTCGTTGGCGATGGCTAGTGTCCTGAAGCCTTCGTCGCGCGCGCCCTTGAGGATCTGCAGCGCCGAGTGGCTGCCGAGGGTCGCAATGGTATAGAACTCTCCGGGACGCTGTTGAGCAGCCTGTCCCGCGACGCGAGGGGAAAGCATCATCCGCGCCTGTTCGCTATGCGATCAACGCGTCCTGGTAAGCGGGGTTCGCCAAGAGGTCCTGCGCCCGCTCGAGGGTTGCCCGGCTGCACGGGTCCCCGCGCCGATCGAGCAGGAGCCAACGCGTACGCGACTCGACGCTCCGTACGCTGCACAGCCCGGCCTGTTCCAGCAGACGGCGCTCCCGTTCGTGGGCTCGACTCGGCGTAGCCACCCAGATCTCACCAGGCCCGGGGCGATCCGAGCTCAGCGTGCGCAAGACGTGCTTGTTGGGGTTGAACATAATCTCGGTGCGCTTGAGCGCATTTCGTATTTCCGCGGCAGGCGCGTCGGCGTCGACGATCCAGACGCCGCTGTGCTTCACATCCGCAACGTCCGCGAGACCCATGCGCACAAGCGCATCGTAGGCCGTGAAGGCGGTATTGTCGGGAATCTTGAGCTCGACCGAGACGACCACGCGACTCATGCGAAGACCTGCGCAAAGAGCGCGAAGAGGCGGCTGCCCCCGAATGGGGCCAGGAACGCCTCGCGGTCGCCGCGCGCTTCGAAGCGCACGTGCTCGGGCTGCTGATAGCGCCAGCCGGCGCGCTCCGGATGCGGCATGATCGCCAAGATGTTCCCCGCTGGATTGGTCAGCGCGGCACAATCGAACTCCGCGCCGTTGTGCGCTCCGCCCACGTAGGTGAAGACGACCAGGCGTTCATCCAGAACGCGTTGGCGCGTAGCATCGTCGCGGAAGCAGAAGCGCCCTTCGCCGTGGCTGGCCCAGGTAGGGAGGCGTGCCCCCGGTTCGAGATGGCGCGTGAAGATGCAGCGCTCCGGCGGCGCGGCCAACTCGATTTCGGCGTAGCGGTCGATATAGTGGCCCTGGATGTTCGGCGCGAGCGCCGCCTGCGGCTTGCCGACGTCTGCGGTACCGGGGACGAGCCCGGTCTCCACCAGCACCTGCGCTCCGTTGCAGATTCCCAGCGTGGGCGCTCCGTGCGAAGCAGCGTCGATCACCGCGGCCATGATAGGATCGCGCGCCGCGACCGCACCGGCGCGAATGCGGTCCTCATGGGCGAAGCCGCCCGGCAGAACGAACGCATCGAAGCCCTTGAGCGCGGCGGGGCCCTCGAACCACCAGACCAAGCGCCCTTCGCCGCCGGCGGCTTGCACGGCCCGCAGCGTTTCTTCTTCGGAGTTCGATCCAGGGAAGACGATGATGGCGGTCTTCATG
>SCQY01000235.1 GCA_004298665.1 bacterium
GCGGTGAGGTAGAGCGCGCGTCCCCCGCGCGGCTGCGTTGGCCGCAGTGCGTGGGCCAGGATCAAGGGGAGAGCGACGTCGAGAAAACCCGAGAGCTGGTTGGGCCCTTCGAGCGGCCCCGCCACGCGCGGCACGATGCCGCCCAGCAGCGGCATCGCCGATGGGGCGCCGCTCCACAGTTGCGCGATCGCCGCCAGCGCCACGGCCAGCGTGGATGCCGCGGCGGCGAGCACGGCGGGCTCGGCGTCGTCTTTCGCCAGCAGCGCGGTGACAACGAAGAGCAGCAGATACTGCCCGGCTTTGAGCGTCTGGCGCAGCGCCTCCGCGGGGTAGGAGGCCACGGCGATGGAGATCGCCGTGACGGCGGCGGCAGCCAGCAGCGCGTAGAGCATCGGCGCGCCGATACCGCGTTGCAGCGTGGCTAGCGCTTCGCGCGGGGAGCGCGCGCTGAGCAGACCCAGCAGCGCACCCAGCAACGCGAACTTCGCCAGCGTGAGATCGGTGTGCGCCAGGTGCGTGTAGAGCGCGAAGGGGACGGTGCCCGTCAGCACGGCGGCGGCCCAGGGCGGGCGCGTGCGCGCCAGCACGAGCGTGCCGAAGAAGATGGCCGCGTATGCAGCGGCGAAGGCCAGATGGAGCGCGGTCGTGCCCACGCGGCTGTGGTACGCGCCGCGGCGATGGGAGGCCTGTTCTTGGCGGAGTCTTCGGCATTCGCGCGCCGCGCGATCGAGCGCAAGCGCGACGGGTTCGCGCTCTTGGCCGGCGAGGTGGAGGCGTTCGTGCGCAACTATCTCAGCGGCGAGATTCTCGAGGAACAGATGGCTTCGCTGCTGATGGCGGGCTGTATCCGCGGCTGGAGCGACGACGAGATCGACGCCTTGACGCGCGCCTACGTGGCGTCCGGAAGCGTACTTTCGTTCGCGACGTTGGGGCGGCGCACGGTGGACAAGCACTCCACAGGCGGCGTTGGCGACGCCGTCTCGCTGGCCGTGGTGCCGTGGGTGGCCGCCTGCGGCGCCTCCGTGGTGAAGCTCTCCGGACGGGCGCTGGCCCACACGGGTGGGACCATCGACAAGCTGGAGACGATCCCGGGCTTGCGCACCGCGCTTTCGCCGCAGGAGCTGTCGTCGATCGTCTCGTCCGTGGGTTGTGCGATCGGCGCGGCGGGGCCGGAGTTAGCGCCTGCGGACAAGCGCATCTACGCATTGCGCGATCGCTGCGGGAGCGTGCCGTCGATGGGCTTGATCGCGGCAAGCGTGGTTTCCAAGAAGTTGGCCGGCGGCGCCGATGCCATCGTCTTCGACGTGAAGGTAGGCGCGGGTGCCTTCATGCGCACGCGCGCGGAGGCCGCCGAGCTGGCGCGCACGATGGTGGACCTGGCGCGGCGCGCCGGGCGCTCCGCCGTCGCGCTGCTGACGGACATGGAGGAACCGCTGGGGACGCGCATCGGCACGGGGCTGGAGATCGTGGAGGCGCTGGAGTTTCTGCGCGGCAACTCCGCCGATGCAAGCGACGCGCGCTTGGCCGCCTGCTGCGAGGCCGTTGCATGCGCCATGCTCTCACTTGCGCTGGACGTGCCGGAAGAGCAGGCCGTGCGCATGTTACGCGAAGCGCGTGCTGCGGGCGCGGCGCTCGCGCGTTTCGAGGCGATGATTCGCGCGCAAGGCGGAGACTGGGAGGCGGTTCAGCGGATGGCGCCGCGCGAGCCTTCGTTCGATGCAACTGCTCTGCGCGCGGGCTACCTGGTGCGCGTGGACGTGGTGGGCCTGGGCGAGTTGGCGCGCGAGGTCGTGGCGACGGGTGGACCGCTGGCGGGGCTGCAGGTTCGCGCGCGCATCGGCGAGCGCGTGGAGGCGGGTTCGCCGCTGGTGCGCGTGCACGGCGGCAGCGCAGCGCATGCCTTGCGTGCCGCAGAGCTCTTCGAGATCGGCGCATCGGCGCCGCCGCCCCGCCCGATCGTCTACGAGCGCATCGGTTGCGCTACGGAGCGCCGGCGGCAGGCAAAGGCGCCGCAATGACCGCGGCGGCGTCGGAGTAGAGCACACGGCCGCAGTCGTGCAGCGCAGCGGAGCGTCGCGCCAAGCGTACGGCAGGCGGCGTGTCGGGGTCCGTGCCCACGACCAGCAGCGCCCCCAGGCGCCGTGCCTGCGCGCACGGCGCGGCGTCCAGCGCGTCGTAGACGCGCGTTCCGGGG
>SCQY01000236.1 GCA_004298665.1 bacterium
TGCCGATAGCGGTGGGGTAACACCCGTTCCCATCCCGAACACGGCAGTAAAGACCACCAGCGCCGATGGTACGCGAGCCGCAGGGCCCCCGGAGAGTAGGACAGCGCCAGAATTTCTTCCAACAAGCCCGCCGGCACTCCGCCGGCGGGCTTCTTTCGTCTGCGTGCGTGGTGTGGTGATATTTCGCGCAGGATGTCCGGTTGCGTGCGGCGCAAGAGAGTCGAATCCAAGCGCACTACTCTGCTACTGGAGGTTAAGATTATCATGCAACGGCTTCGTTCCATCGTGACGCGCGCCGCGGCGGCGGCGACGGCGCTTGCGATGGCAGCGGCGATTGCGGTCCCCGCCGTCGCCGCGACGGGGAACGCAAAGATCGCGCTCCCCGCAAGCATCGCCAAGACCGGGGTGATCCGCGTAGGATCGCACATCAACTATCCGCCGGCGGAGTTTTATCCGGCGGGCTCGCATAAGATTGTGGGTTTTGAATACGATTTGATGCAGGCGGTCGGGCAGAGGCTGGGCGTCAAGATGACCTGGACCGACACGCCGTTCGCGGGCATCATCCCCGCCCTCTACGCAGGGCGCTTCGACATCATCGTCACGGCGATGAGCGATACTCCCGAACGCGAGAAGCGCGTAGCCTACGTCGACTACTTCCTTGCCGGCAGCTCCATCCTGGTGAAGAAGGGTAATGCCGAGGGCATCCATGGGATTGCCGACCTCTGCGGGAAGTCTGTCGACGTGGAACTCGCCACGTCGGAGGACCGGCAGCTCAAAGCCGCATCGCAGGACTGCGTGGCGAAGGGCAAGCCGGCGATAAGCTTGCTGGAGTTCGACTCCGACAGCGGCGCCTTCGAGCAGCTGAAGATCGGGCGCAGCGTGGCTCACGTGACGGACTTCCCGGTGGCCGCCTACCTGGCGTCCTCGGAGGCCGCGGGCAACGCCTACGAAGTTACCGGCAGTCAATTCGACGTCAGCCCCTACGGCATTGGGATCCGTACCGATCAGCCCGAGCTGCTCAAGGCGATCCAGGCGGGACTGCAAGCTGTGATCGACAGCGGTGAGTACGCCAAGATCCTCAAGAAGTGGAACGTCTCGCAGGGTGCGGTAACCAAGGCCGAGATCAACGGCGGCGCGCACTACAAGTAAGGCCCGCGCCGTTTAGAACGGCAGCGGTATGGCAGTGGAGCCTCCAGGGCCGGAGGCTCCACTGCGCTTTAGCGCGTAGGAGGCCAGGCATGAGTGAGAAGACCGGCGCCCTTCACGGGCGCGATTCCGTGACGCGGTTCACCGCGCGAGCCGAGAGCTACGCGGCGTACCGCCCGAGCTATCCGCCCGCCGTGATCGACGCCCTCGTCAACGGGCTGGGCGATCCATCGATGCTGTGCATTGCCGACCTCGGCGCGGGCACGGGAATCTCGGCGCGGCTTCTGGCCGATCGCGGAGCGCGCGTTTTTGCCGTCGAGCCCAATTCGGCCATGCGCCATGCCGCGGCGCCGCACCCGCGCGTGCACTTCTGCGACGGAACCGCCGAGTGTACGGGGTTAGACAATTCCTCGGTCGATCTCGCCACGGCGTTTCAAGCCTACCATTGGTTCGACCCTGAGCCCACGCACCGGGAGCTGGTACGAATCCTCAAGCCTGGCGGGCGCGCAGCGCTGGTCTGGAACGTGCGAGACGACAGCGATCCTTTCAGCGGTTCCTACGGCGAGCTGATCTGCGCGGCCGCCCTAGACCGTGAGGTCGAGCGCCATCAGGGCGCCGCCGACGCCTTTGCCCGGGATCGGCGTTTCAGCGGCGTGCGCAGGCAGGTCGTGAAAAATCAGCAGCGGCTCGATCTCGCCGGTCTGATTGGCCGCATGGAGAGCACCTCCTACGTCCCGCACGAGGGACCGGTGCATGCGCACCTGCTGGCCGGCCTCCACGAGCTCCACGCGCGCTACGCGGATAGCGAAGGATACGTCGCGCTGGCCTACCGCGCCGAGATAACGCTGGGCGAGACCCGGCGAACCTAGACGCCGTAGGGCCCGGGCATTGCGCCCGTCACGCGCACCAGTTCGCGTGACTCGATCTCGAAGACGGCATGAGGGTGGCCGGCGGCCGCCCACACGGTTTCGAACTCGAGGAGGCTCTCATCGATGAAGCTCTCCACGTCCTGCGGATAGCCCACGGGTGGAACCCCTCCGATGGCGTAGCCCGTAATGGTGCGCACTTCGTCCGCTTTGGCCTGACGAACGGACTCGCCGAAGGCGGCGGCCAGCGCTTCGAGATCGGCGCGCCGCGCGCCGGAAACCAGGGCGAGGACGGGTCGCCCGCTCTGCTCACCGACGAAGATCAGCGATTTGGCGATGCGCGCTAGCTCGCAGCCGACGGCGTCGGCGGCCTCCTGCGCCGTGCGGCCGCGAAACTCGAGCATGACGATGTCGGACTCGGAGCCCAATGCGCGCAACGCGCGCTCCACGGACTCCGCGCTCGGCGGCAAAGATTGATGGCGCGTCTCTTCCACGACGGACTCCTAGCGGCGCGGCGTGATGGCCGCGGCTATCGTCGCGGGATCGGCGTGGCCCGCGAAGCGCTGAAAGTTCTCCGCGAAGAGCGTTGCCAGCTTGTTGGCCTGCGCGTCGTAGGCGGCTTTGTCGGCCCACGTGTTGCGCGGGTTGAGCAGCTCGCTGGGCACGCCGGGGATGTTCTTGGGAATCGAGAGGCCGAAGAACGGCTCCGTCTCGTACTCGGCTTTAGCCAGCGTACCGTCGAGCGCGGCGCGCACCATCGCGCGTGTGTAGGCTAGGCTCATGCGATTACCGACGCCGAACGGTCCGCCGTTCCAACCGGTGTTGATCAGCCAGCACTCCGCATCGTGCTCCGTCACTTTCTTGCCCAACAGCTTCGAATACACCGTGGGATGGTGGACCATGAACGGCGCGCCGAAACAGGTGCTGAAGGTTGCCTCGGGATCCTTGCCCAGCCCCTTCTCCGTGCCGGCGAGTTTCGACGTGAAGCCTGAGAGGAAGTGGTACATGGCCTGCCCGCGCGAGAGGCGCGAGATTGGCGGCAGGACGCCGAAGGCGTCGGCCGTCAGCAGGATCACGTTCTTAGGATGGCCGCCCGCGGATCCGGGAGCGGTATTCGGAATGAACGTCAACGGGTATGCGGAGCGCGTGTTCTCGGTATGCTTCTCGCTTTCGAGATCGAGCAGCCGCGTCTCGTTGTCCATCACGACGTTCTCGAGCACCGTGCCGAACCTGTGTGAGGCCGCGTAGATCTCCGGCTCCGCCGCCGCGGAGAGGCGGATCACCTTGGCGTAGCAGCCGCCCTCGAAGTTAAAGACGCCGCGATCGCTCCAACCGGTTTCATCGTCGCCAATGAGCTGGCGCTCGGGATCGGCGGAGAGTGTGGTCTTGCCGGTGCCGGAGAGACCGAAAAAGATCGCGCTGTCGCCGCCTTTGCCGATATTCGCCGAGCAGTGCATCGAGAGTACGCCGCGCAGCGGGAGCAGGTAGTTCATGATCGTGAAGACCGACTTCTTCATCTCGCCGGCGTACTCGGTGCCGCCGATCAGCACGAGGCGGCGCGCGAAGTTGACGATGATGAAGGTTCCGGAGCGTGTCCCGTCGCGCGCAACTTCGGCCTCGAATTTCGGCGCGCAGAGCACCGTGAACTCGGGCGTCTGGTTGAGCGCTTCATCGTCGTCGATGAAGAGGTTGCGGCAGAACAGCGAGTGCCAAGCATATTGCGAGACGATGCGCACCGGCATGCGATAGGCGGGATCGGCGCCGACGAAGCAGTTGAGCACGAAGAGGTCCTGGCCGCGCAGATATTCGCAGACGCGGTCGTAGAGGCGATCGAAGACCTCCGGAGCGATGGGCTTATTGGCCTCCCAATCGATGTGCTTCTCGGATGCCGGCTCTCGGACGAAGAACTTGTCCTGCGCTGAGCGTCCCGTGTGGCGCCCGGTCAGCACCACGAGCGGACCGCTTTGAGCGGCCTTGGCTTCGCCGCGCCGCAGCGACTCTTCGTAGAGGGCGGCGGCGGGCAAGTTCACGGCGACGGCCCCCAGGCCGCGCAGCCCCAGCGACTCCAGATCGGCGCGGACGGTCGTTTTCGAATCTCCGTGCACGGTTAGCATTCAGGTTCTCCTACGCGTTGGACGTACATCATCGCGGGCCGTGGAAGACCCGCCTGACATTTACCCGTTACCCTAGGGCGAGCCTTCTGCCCCGCGCGTGCGATAGGACTCGCCGCGCATAGGGCCGAAACGCCCCTCCGCCGCGCCTCCCGGCGCGGCGTCTCCGTGTGGAAAGGTGAGTATGGCACAGGCAACTCCGATCACCGTCGCGTACGGCGACGGCATCGGCCCCGAGATCATGCAGGCGACGCTCGACATCATTCAAGCGGCCGGCGCCTCCATCGCCCCACAGGTCATCGAGATCGGTGAGAAGGTATACGCCAAAGGTATCTCCGCCGGCATCGAACCCACCTCGTGGGACTCGTTGCGCTCGACGAAAGTCTTTCTGAAGGCACCGATCACGACGCCCCAGGGCGGCGGCTTCAAGAGCCTCAACGTCACCACGCGCAAGGTCCTCGGCCTCTATGCCAACGTGCGGCCATGCGTCTCCTACAGCCCCTTCATCGCGACGAAGCACCCCAACATGGACGTGGTGATCGTGCGCGAGAATGAGGAAGACGTCTACGGCGGCATCGAGCACCGCCAGACACAGCAGGTCACGCAGTGCCTCAAGCTCATCTCGCGTCCGGGGTCGGAGCGCATCGTGCGTTACGCCTTCGAATACGCGGTGCGTCACAACCGCAAGAAAGTGACGTGTTTCACCAAGGACAACATCATGAAGATCACCGATGGACTCTTCCATCGGGTCTTCGAAGAGATCGGCGAAGAGTACCCGGAGATCGAAAAGGAGCATTGGATCGTCGACATCGGCGCGGCCAAGTTGGCCGATACGCCGGAGGCTTTCGACGTCATCGTTCTGCCCAATCTCTACGGTGACGTCCTCTCCGACGTCGCGGCGCAGATCGCGGGCTCCGTCGGCCTCGCGGGCTCGGCGAACATCGGCGACGACTTCGCCATGTTCGAAGCTATCCATGGCTCGGCGCCGCGCCGTGCGGGCCAGAACCTGGCAAATCCCTCGGGTCTGCTCTTCGGTGCCCTGCTGATGCTGGTGCACATCGGCCAGCCCGCCGTCGCCCAGCGCGTACACAATGCTTGGCTGAGGACGATCGAGGACGGCGTCCACACCTACGATATCTTCAAGGACGGCGTCAGCAAGCAGAAAGTCGGCACCAAGGAGTTTGCGCAGGCCGTCATTGCGCGCCTCGGCCAGGTGCCTAAGACGCTCAAGCCCGTGAGCTACAACACGGAGCGTGCGCAGGAGGCGCGCAAGCCGCGCCCTGCCAAGGCACCGGAGAAGAAGGCCACCGTGGGCGTCGACGTCTTCCTCGACTGGACCGGCACGCCGAATGCCCTCGGTGAAAAGATGAAGACGATCCCGAGCGGCGAGCTCGAGTTGTACATGATCACCAATCGCGGCACGAAGGTGTGGCCCGGCGGCTTTCCCGATACCTTCTGCAGCGACCACTGGACCTGCCGCTATCTAGCCAAGGGCGGGGCCGCCGTCGACCACCGGCAGATCGTCGATCTGCTAGGGCGCATCGCTGCTGCCGGTCTCGACTTCATCAAGACGGAGAACCTCTGTACCTTCGACGGGAAGAACGGCTTCTCGGCGGCGCAGGGCGAGTAGGCTAGGTCAGTACCTTCGTCCCCCACGAGAGGCGCGTGCGCGCCTCTCGTGCCGTTTCCAGCAGCGCCGCCGTCTGGGCGCTGGGCTCGCGCAGCAGCGTGAAGTGTCCCATCTTGCGGCGCGCCACGGCGTGCTTCTTGCCGTACAGATGGAGCGCGACGGCAGGATCCGAGAGCAGCTGCGGCACGCCCATCAGATGGTCGCCCGTGCCGTCGCCCAAGATGTTCACCATCACCGCGCTGCTGGTCATCCGCGGCGCCGGGAGCGGCAGATCGCAAACGGCGCGCAGTTGAGCCTCGAACTGCGAGAGCGTGCAGGCGTCGATCGTGTAGTGGCCGCTGTTGTGAGGACGTGGCGCGATCTCGTTGACCAACAATTCTCCGTTGGGGAGCAGGAAGAACTCCACGCAGAACGTGCCGACGAAGTCGAGGCCCACGGCCACGCGCTCCGCAATCTCTCGCGCCCGCGCGGTTACCGGCGCGGGAACATCGGCCGGCGCGATCGAGAAGGCGAGGATGTTCTCCTCGTGGATGTTGCGGGTAACGGGATAGGTCACCATCGCTCCGCTCTCGCTGCGCGCGCAGATGATGCCCAACTCGTGCACGAACGGCACGAAGCGCTCCCAGATCAGCTCGCGTCCGCGTAATGCGGTGAACGCTTCCTGCGCCTCGGAGCGTGTGTGCACCACGGCTTGACCCTTGCCGTCATAGCCGCCTGCCGCGGTCTTGATGACGCCGGGAAACCCCAAGCGCTCAGCAGCCGCTGCGAGGTCTTCGGCGCTCTCTACAGCTGCGAAGGGCGTCACGGCAATGTTCTGCTCGGTGAGGAAGCGTTTCTCGCGCAGGCGATGCTGGGAAGCGCGCAACGCACGGCTGCCCGGGCGAATGCGTACGCCGGCGTGCTCCATCAGCTCCACGGCGCGCACGTCGACGTTCTCGAATTCGTACGTCACCACGTCGCTGAGAGCACCTAGACGGCGCACCGCATCGAGGTCGGCATACGGGGCCACGATCTGCTGATCGGCGATCTGGCCGCACGGCGAATTCGGCGTGGGATCCAGGACTGCCACGTAGTAGCCCATGCGTTTGGCCTCGATGGCGAGCATCCGCCCTAGCTGCCCGCCGCCGAGGATGCCCACGGTGGCCCCCGGTGAGATGGCCCTCACGCGCGCTCCTCGGGCAGCATAACGGCGTCCGCGGCCATGCGCTGTGCGTATGCTTCGAGCGCCTCGTGCAGCACCGGATAGGTGCCGGCCAGCATGCGGATCGCCAGCAGCGCGGCATTCTTGGCATTGTCGATGGCGACGGCGGCTACCGGCACGCCTCCCGGCATCTGGACGATGGAGAGCAGGGAGTCCAGGCCCTTGAGAGCCTTCGAGGTGATGGGAACGCCGATCACCGGCAGCGTCGTCTTGGCGGCGGTCATCCCCGGCAGATGCGCCGCGCCTCCGGCCCCTGCAATGATGACCTGAAGGCCCCGTGCCCGGGCGCCGGCGGCATATTCGTACATGAGGTCCGGCGTGCGGTGGGCGGAGACGATGCGCAGCTCGTGAGGGACGCCGAAGGCGTCGAGAACGGCACTGGCCTCCTTCATCGTCGGAAGATCGGAGCGACTGCCCATGATGATACCGACCAGCGGGTGATCCGTCGGAAGCGAGGACTTCATAACGAGCCTTCTACGACTACGCCGGAGCCCGCGCCTCTCGCCGCGAAGTCGTACAGCGATGCCCGAACTCTTCACCGTGGTCTCTCCGGATGATGCCTTCGAGCGCCTGCGTGCCGTTCTGGCGCCCGTAGTGCGGGTAGAGAGCGTGCCGCTGGAGCGGGCGATCGGACGTACGTTGGCGCGCGAGATCGTGGCCTCCGAGCCGCTTCCCCCGTTTACGCGCAGTGCCATGGACGGCTATGCCGTGTGCGCGCGCGAAACCCACGGAGCCTCCGAGAGCTCACCCGTCTACCTGCGGTTGGAGGGCGAAGCGCTGATGGGCACGCTGCCGGCATTCGCGCTGGCCGCGGGCACGTGCGCGCGGATCCACACGGGCGCCGCGCTGCCGCGTGGTGCCGATGCCGTGGTGATGGTCGAGGAGACCAATCTGTTGGAGAGCGGTGACGTCGAGGTGCTGACCGCGGTTGCCTCCGGCGAGGATGTCATCCAGGCGGCAGAGGACCTCGCTCCCGGCGATCTCGCCTTCGCGGCGGGGCATCACCTGCGCCCGATCGACGTCGGCGGGCTGGCGGCTCTGGGTGTGGTCGAGGTACCGGTGGCGGCCCGCCCGCGCGTAGCGGTCATCTCCACCGGCGACGAGCTGGTGCCGCCCGACGTGCGACCGCGCCCCGGCGAGATCCGCGATGTCAATGGTGCGCTGATCTGCGCGATGCTGGGTCAAGCAGGCGCCGACGTGCGTCACTATGGCATCGTGGAGGACGACGAGCAGCGCCTCTTCGCCGCTGCCGCAGCGGCGCTTGCGGAGAGCGATGCGCTGGTCGTCACGGCCGGCTCCTCGGTCAGCGCGCGCGACAACACGGCGCGCGCCTTGGGGCGCTTGGGAGAGCCGGGCATCTTGCTCCACGGGATCGATGTGAAACCCGGCAAGCCCACCATCGTTGCCTGTGCCGCGGGTCGACCCGTCTTTGGCTTGCCCGGCAACCCCGTCTCGGCCGCCGTCCTCTGCTGGCGCCTGGTGGTGCCGGCGGTCCGCCTCATGCTCGGAGAGACGATTCCAGCGGGTGGTCTGGGCGCTGCGGCTTGCACGGCGCGCCTCACGCAGAACGTCCCTTCGCGCAGCGGCCGCGAGGACTACGTCCCCGTCACCTTGGTACGCGGCGCCGACGGCACCTTGGGCGCCCAACCCACGTTCGCGAAGTCGAACCTGATCTTCTCGCTGCTACGCTGCGACGGGCTGCTGCGCGTTCCGCGCGACGCGGGCGGCCTGCGCGCCGGGGAGATGGCGGAGGTCTATCCGTGGTAGGACCCGTACCGGAGCGCGACGTGTATCTCCACGACGTTCCGTTGGAGGAGGCGCACGCGCGCTTCGCGGCGCTGCTGGAGCGTCTTGGCTGTACGGCATCGCTCTCCGGCGAGAGCGTCGCGCTGCGCGAGGCGCTCGACCGCGTGGCCTCCGCACACGTGCCGGCGCGTCTCTCGTCGCCGCACTATCATGCCTGTGCAATGGACGGCATCGCCGTCCTGGCGGCGCGGACAGCGGGGGCCAGCGAAACCTCTCCCGCGCGCTTGTGCCTGGGGACAGAGGCGATCGCCGTCGACACCGGCGATCCCCTCCCCGCGGGCTGCGACGCCGTGGTGATGGCCGAAGTCGTGGAGCGTCTGCCCGGCGGCGAAGCAATCGCTCTGCGCACGCCTGTGGCTCCGTGGGAACACGTGCGTCCGATCGGCGAGGATTTCGTGGCCTCGGAGCTCGTCGTGGCCGCCGGTGATCGTCTGCGCCCGGTCGATCTGGCGGCGCTCGCCGCCGCCGGCGTCACGCGATTGGCTGTGGTACGCCGCCCGCGCGTGGCCGTGATCACGACCGGCAGTGAGCTGGTGGCGCCGGAGACCGCTACGCCGCGACCCGGCGAGATCCTCGATTCCAATGCGGTGCTGCTGGCGGCCGGCATCGAGGCGTGGGGCGGCATCCCCGTTGTCACGGCGCGTGTTCCTGACGAGCGTGCGGCGCTGGCCGGCGCGCTCGACGCCACGCTCGCCGCATGCGACGTGGTAGTGATGAACGCCGGCTCCAGCGCCGGGCGCGAGGACTTCACGGCGCGCATTATCGCCGAACGCGGCGAGGTCGTGGTACACGGCGTGGCGATCCGGCCGGGGCATCCCCTGATTCTAGGCGCGGCGCGCGGAAAGCCTGTGCTGGGCATCCCGGGATACCCCGTCAGCGCCGCGCTCTGTGCCGAGCTCTTCCTGCGCCCGCTGGTTGAGCGCCTGGGCGGGCGCGCGGTCAGCCAGGGAGAGCACGTCGAGGTACGCCTGGCGCGCAAACTGTTCTCGCCGCTAGGTGAGGAAGAGTTCGTGCGCGCAGTGGCGGCACCGATCGACGGCGTGCTGACGGCGCTGCCGCTCAAGCGCGGCGCGGCCGTGATCACTTCGCTTGCGCGTGCCAACGCGCTGCTGCTCTCGCCGCGGCAAAGTGAGGGTTATCTCGAGGGTGCGCGCGCGCCGGCGCTGCTGCTGCGCTCGCGCGAGCGTATCGCGCGCACGCTGCTGGCGGCAGGCTCCCACGACGTGGCGCTCGAGGCGCTGGGCGCGGTGCTGCGCACGCACGGCTTCGATCTCGTCTCCTCCAACATCGGCTCGATCGCGGGCTTGGTCTCGCTCAAACGGCGGGCCTGCCATCTGGCGGGTACGCACGTGCTCGATCCCGCCACCGGCGGATACAACGATGCCGCCATCGCACGCTTCTGTGCAGGCGAGCACGTGGTGCTGATCGGTTTCGTCGACCGCATCCAGGGGCTGATCGTGGCGCCCGGCAATCCCCTGCACTTGGCCTGCGTGGCCGACGTAGCGCGGACGCGCGCGCACTTCGTCAACCGTCAGCGCGATTCGGGGACACGCATCCTTCTGGATTATCTGCTCGCGCAGGCGAGCATGGAGCCCACGGCCGTCGAAGGCTACGAGCGCATCGAGTTCACCCACACGGCGGTGGCCGCGCTCGTGGCCAGCGGCGCCGCCGATTGTGGCTTGGGGATTCTCGCCGCGGCCCAAGCCTTGCGCTGCGGGTTCGTGCCGCTAGCGGACGAACGGTACGAGTTGGCTACCACGGCCGCGCGTCTGGAGGAGGAGCCGTTCCAGGCCCTGCTCGACATCCTGCGCGGGCCGGATCTGCGGCGCACCGTCGCAGCGCTCGGCGGCTACCGCGTCGAGCGGATGGGCGAGATCCGTACGCCCGGCGCGATCTAACGCCTAGCCTGGTTCGCGGGAGTAGCGGAAGAACTCGACGCGCTCCAGCGTCACGAGCCCTTCGCTCACCATCTCCTCGATCAGCGGGACGAGTGCATCAATGCGCTCCTCGCTGTCGACGACCTCGATGAGGATCGGCAGGTTGGGCATGAGCGAGAAGATATGCGCTTGATGGAGCTCACGATGGGCGCCGAAGCCCTCGACGCTGCGAAAGACGGTGGCCCCCGCCGCGCCGTTGCGGCGTAGCGCTTCGACGATCGCGGTGTAGAGCGGCTGCCCGTACCAGCGATCGTTTTCATCGACGAAGATCCGCAGGAGCCGTCCGATGCCGCTCTGCTTCATGGGCTACCTTCCTACGAGTTCGAGGCGCTCGCTGGTCACCAGCCCCTCGCTCATCAGTTCGTCGAGCAGGGCGAAAAGCACGGCGGCGCGAGCCTCCTCCTCGACGACTTCGATCACCACGGGCAAATCCTGGGAGAGCTCGAAGATGCGGGTGGTGCGCAGGCCGAAGTGCGAGCCGTAGCCTTCGATGCCCTTGAAGACGACGCAGCCGGCGAATCCGTCGGCGGCTAAGCGCTCGACGATCGCGCGGTACAGGGGTCGGCCGTGGAGGCGCTCGCTCTCGCTGACGTAGATACGCACCAGACGAGCCGCACTCATCGCACGACCTCAACCAGCCGCGCCGCGACGAGCCCGAGGTAGGCGGCGCCCAGCCCTCCCGCGAGGCTCGCCAACGTGTAGGCGAACGAGGCCAGCAGCGCGCGCTCGCCCGCCAGCGCCAGCGCCTCGTTGGTAAAGGTCGAGAACGTCGTGTAGCCGCCCACGAAGCCCACCGTCAGCAGGACGCGGGCGGCTGGGCTCAGGGCGATCACGCGCGTGGTGGAGAGCTCGGCGATGACCGCCAGGATGAAACTGCCGGTGACGTTGATAAAGAGCGTGGCCCACGGGAAGCCGGGACCGATGCGCTGCGTCAACGCGACCGAGACGACATAGCGCAGCATCGAGCCGACGGCGCCGCCGACGCCGACGGCGAGGACGTACGAGAGGCGGAGATGCACCGGCCCTCTTTTTGAGCGATCGAGCGCCCCCTCCTCCATCCAGTTGCGGGCACTTCACTGCCCTTGGAACCCGCATTGGTTGGCTCTACGTTAGGCGAATACGTCGTACTACGAGATTGGAACCAGCCAACGGGCATGAACGCCACCCTGAACACGGAGGCAACGTGAAGTCCATGGCACAACTGCGATTGAGAGTTCTTCCGGCCTTGGCGCTCGCAGCGCTCTGTTCGGCCGGCGTGACGATCGTCCCGGGATTCGCGGAGGCCCACGGCGGGCACGGCCCTAGCGTCGCTCCCGGGAATCCAAACGGAGCGGAACCGGTGGGCAAAGCCGCCGGCGCGCCGGACACAGACCGAGGCCGCAGCGAGGGCAAGGGACATACCGACCTACTGAGGCAAGAGAAGCCCACCGTCGGAAGGGTGGCATCCTTTTCCGGCTCGAGACTCACGCTGAGCCTGCCTGACGGAACGAGCAAGACGTTCAGCGTCGACGCACACGCGTTCGGCCAGATGCGACCAACACGAGGCGAGAGCGTCGCCGTCGAGAGCGGCGATGGCGTCCATGCCCGCTCGGTCGCCGCCGCGGATCGGACGATTCGCGGGAGCTTGACCGCAGTGTCGCGCGACACCGTTACGCTCAAGCTGCCCAACGGTAGAACCCAGACGATCTCCGTCGCACCGGAAGCCGCGACGAGGATGAACCTGTCGCCGGGCATGCCGCTCACCGTCATCTCGCACGATGGCGGCGCGTCCGCAACGCAGATCCGCGTGGATCGCCGATAAGAGGGGTCGTTGGCTCCGAGAGGAGGGTCCCGCGAGCTCACGGGGCCCTCCTCTCCCGCGCGCTATGAGGCGGTAGCCGCCGCTTTCACGCCGAGGGCCTTCTGCGGCGGGCG
>SCQY01000237.1 GCA_004298665.1 bacterium
GATCTCGCTGATGAGCGGAGCGATCGCGTGGGGTATCGTAGCGGAGAAACACAGCGTCTGCCGGGTCTTCGGCACACGTGCGACGATGCGCCTGATGGCCGGCAGGAAACCCATGTCGAACATGCGGTCGGCTTCGTCGAGCACCAGGTGCTCCACCGAGTCGAGCTTGGCATAGGAACGCCCGAGGTGGTCCAGCAGACGCCCCGGCGTGGCGACGATAACGTCGACGCCGCTCTTGAACGCGCGCTCCTGACCGCCCATGGCAACGCCGCCATAGACAGCGGCAACGCGCAGCGGCGTGTGCGCGGCGATGGCGACGAGGTGATCGCGGATCTGCCCCGCGAGCTCGCGGGTCGGCGCGATGATCAGCGCACGCGTTGCTCCACGCGGCCGCCGCAGGAGCGCGTCGAGCACCGGCAGCCCGAAGGCCGCCGTCTTGCCGCTGCCCGTCATGGCGCTGGCCAACAGATCGCGTCCGGCCAGTGCCTCTGGGATGGCGCGCAGCTGGATCTCCGTAGGAGTAGACAGGTTGAGTTTATCGAGACCGCGCACCAGATCGGCGTGCAGTCCGAGTGCTGAGAATGTCGTAATGGGATGTACTCTCGCTCGTGTGCGCCTTCTTCAACAACCGGCGACACAGCGTCGAGGACGTAAGAATGCGCGGGGGGACAACCCACTATGACACGAGTGCCATCACCCTGTCAACTTACCCAAGCGCCAACGGCAAGCGATCGAAGCGGATGCCCGATCGCTTGCCGCCGGCGCTCAGGGGAGGTCGCTCAATGCTGCTGTGCGTTGGCGATCGGCGTTGTCCACCACAATTCGAACTTCCATTCGGGCCCTGCACTCGGGACCGCCGACTTCGCGCCCATCGCGCTCTCGAAGTAGCCGTGAAGATACTTCATGTGCGGGACGTTGAACGCGAAGTCGAGGTTGTTACCGTTGGTTAGGACACCCCCCACGCTGCCCGTCTCGTGACGGAACGCGATCAGCGCATTGCCCTTGAAGAGCGGCTCGTAGAGCTCGCCGGTGAAGGCGTGCCCGTTCAAGGCACCCAGAGCGTTTCCATTGGCGTCGAGGCCGGCGTTGCCGTCGAACGTCGACTGGTAGATGACCATGGCGCCGGGTACGCCATGCGGCTGCGGATCGCGTTGGGCATAGGCGGCCAGCGAATGGTAGCGATCGAATTGGCCGGCTTCCGCCAGTGGGAAGGTGCCGATGCTGCCGTAGAGCCCTGCTTCGAGCGGCCGGTCACCGGGTGCGTATGCGGCCTTCCACTGAAACGTCTTCTCGCTGAGGTTGGAGTCGAAATCGGTTCCGGTTACGAGATCGCCCGATCCCGCCAGCCATCCCGCCTCGAGGTCGAACGGCTTGTGAAAGTAGCCCAACTTGGTTCCCCAGCGATTGCCGTCGAGCTGCCACGCGTGCTCGCCGACGGCGATCTCGGGCGTGGCGAACCCCGAGAGATCGAACCACTGGGAGAACGGTGAGGGCCCCGGCGCCTCGATCTTTCCGATGAAGAGGTGGCCGTCGCGGTGGAAGAGGTTGTTATAGGTCACCCACGCCGTGTCGAGGCCGCCCCCAGACTGATCGTTCTGATAGAGCCATTGCTGGAAATGGTACGTCCAGTCGCGACCGATGTATCCGACCGCATGGAGCGCAAGGTTGCCGACGGTGACGGTATGGGTGGGATTCACCGGATCCCCGGCTCCGGCGCTGTCGCCGTTGATCTGCTCGCCGACCCAAATGGGGAGCGTGTCTTTCAGGACCGTGGGATCGAGCGAGGCATATGCCGTGTGCTGCACGTAGCGTCCATAGGCATTGAGTGCCGGCACCATGGTATGGCAGGTGTCGCACGAGACGCCGTAGGCTTGCGCGAAGGGCGGCATGGCCTGCGAAGGCTTGGCATGGATACCGGTTAGTGCCAGTCCAATCCCCAGGCCAACCGCCACTACCGGGAGCGCACGCGCCATCCTACTGCACCTCGATGGTCAGGGCCATCTTGTCGTGGCCCGCTCCGCACATGATCGAGCAGTGGACCACGTACTCCCCGGCCTTCTTCGGGGTGAAGGTCACTTCTGTGAACTTCCCGGGCATGATCGTCGTGTTGGGGATGCCCAGCTCCTCGGAGGCGATGCCGTGTACGCCTCCCGACGACGTCAGGCGGAGCGTGGTGGGCTCGTTCAGCGGCACGGTGATCTTCGCCGGCGTGAACTTCCAGTTGGCGGCGACGACGTCGATCGTGGGGTGAGCCACGGCGCGCGCGGCGAACGCCGCAGCGACCACCAGTGATAACAGGAGCGGAAACAGTAGGCGTCTGGCGAGCATTCCTTGGGTTCTCCTCTCGCCCCTCGACGGGGCGGCGGCTCGATCGTTCCGGGCCAGCGTAACCGCCAAGCGGGAATACCGTGCGAAGCTCTTCTCTCCGAACCTTCACAGAGTACGAGCACATGAGCAGGGCGCGCCGGCGTACGCGAGAAGCCCGCACCGATGAATCTCGCTCGCCTGCTTCAACGCCCCGGACTGGCCTCGCCCGGCGCCCCGGCGATCTTTCACGGGAGCCAACGCTACGCCGACTTCGCCTCGCTCTTCCGGCGCGCCGCGGCGCTTGCCGGAGCGCTGCGCAGCACCTACCGCCTCGCCCCCGGCGATCGGGTGGCCGTAGCGGCTGCCAACTGTCCGCAGTTCGTCGAGCTGCTCTGCGCCGCATGGCACGCCGGCTGCTGTATCGTGCCGATGAACGCCAAGCTGCACGCGCGCGAGTTTGCCTACATTCTCGAGAACAGTGGGGCGCGTCTGTGCTTCGCCGGCGGGGATCTGATGGCCGGCGTAGCGCCGCTCGCCGACGAGATCGCCACCCTGGAGCGCGTCGTGGAGGTGGGCAGCGCAGAGTACGCCCGCGCCTGTTCCTACGAGTCGATCGATCTCTTTGAGGGGGAGCCCGCGGACCCAGCCTGGCTCTTCTACACGAGCGGCACCACGGGGCGGCCCAAAGGGGCCATGCTGAGTCACCGCAACCTGATGGTGATGATCTACGCTTACCTCGCCGACGTCGATGCCGTCGAACCCGGGGACACCTTCCTCCACGGCGCCCCCATGTCGCACGGCTCGGGCCTCTATGCCCTCCCGTTCCTGGCGGCGGGGGCCGCGCAGATCGTTCCGGAGAGCGGGCACTTCGATCCCTCGGAAGTCTTCGAGCAGCTCGGGCGGCATCGCAGCATCAGCGCCTTCTTCGCACCCACGATGGTCTCGCGCTTGGTAGCCGCGGCGCAGAACGTCGACGTCGCCTGCGACCATCTCAAGACGATCGTTTACGGCGGCGGCCCGATGTACGTCGAAGATCTCAAGCGCGCGCTCGCGCGCTTCGGCGACCATTTCGCGCAGATCTATGGCCAGGGCGAGGCCCCGATGACCATCACAGCGTTGCCCAAAGCGCTGATCGCCGACCGTTCGCACCCCCGCTACGAGCAGCGCATCGCCTCGGTGGGGCGGCCGTTCACGGGCATCGGCGTGCGCGTCGTCGACGAGCACGACCACCCGCTGCCGCCCGGTGAGATCGGCGAGGTCTGCGCCCGGGGCGACATCGTCATGAACGGATACTGGAGAAACCCGGAGGCGACGACGGCGGCGCTGCGCGGCGGCTGGCTCCACACGGGCGACGTTGGGTGTTTCGACGAGGAGGGCTTTCTCACGCTCAAGGATCGTTCCAAGGATATGATCATCAGCGGAGGGAGCAATATCTATCCGCGCGAGGTGGAAGAGGTGCTCCTGCGCCACGAGGGCATCCTCGAAGTCTCCGTCGTCGGACGGCCGCACCCGGACTGGGGCGAGGAGGCCGTTGCCTTCGTCGTCGTCAAGCC
>SCQY01000238.1 GCA_004298665.1 bacterium
CCTGCGGACGCGAAGCCTTTCTTGCTTGGTACGCGGAGAACCGGCGCCGCAGCGAGCGGATCTTCGATCTTGTGGTCCCACAGGCGCACCTCTCCCGGCCGATCCCGCTGCGCCATCCCATTGTCTTCTACGAAGGTCACCTGCCGGCGTTCAGTTACATCACCCTCGTGCGCAAGGCACTTGGCGGCCCGCCCATCGACGCCGGCCTCGAACGTCTCTTCCAGCGCGGCATCGACCCCGCCGATACCGCGGGGGCCCAGCGCTCCCAGCCGGCAGCCTGGCCCCCGCGCGATCGTATCCGCGGCGCGGCCGCGCACTGGGACGCCGCCGTCACCCAGGCGCTGGCGACGGCGCCTCCGGAGGCGATCGCGCAGGCGGTGCACACGATCCTCGAACACGAGCACATGCACCAGGAGACCCTGCTCTACATCCTCCATCAACTGCCGGTCGACCAACTACGCCGTCCCGCAGGATACGAGCCGCGCTTCGAAGGCTCGCGCCCCAGGCAGTATCGCGTCAAGATCCCCGCGGGACGCGCGACGTTGGGCGCCGATCGCGACGGCATCGAGTTCGGCTGGGACAACGAATTCGAAGCCTGCCGCGTCAAGGTACCGGCCTTCGCGGTCGATGCCCACAGCGTAACCAACGGCGACTATATCAGTGCCGTGGAAGTTGGCGCGCAGGCCCCGCCGTTCTGGGTGCGCCGCGGCACGGAGTGGATGCTGCGTACCCTCTTCGAGGAGATCCCGCTTCCACGTTCGTGGCCGGTTTACGTGACGCGCGATCAAGCGCTCGCCTTCGCCGCGGCCAAGGGCGGCCGTCTGCTGCGCGAGGCCGAGTACCACCGGGCCGCATTCGGCACGGTCGACGGAACGGAACGCGCCTTTCCGTGGGGCGCGCAGCCGCCCGACGCGACGCACGGCACCTTCGATTTCGAACGCTGGGATCCGGCGCCTGCGGGCACGCATCCCGCCGGAGACAGCGCCTTCGGCATCCACGACCTGGTCGGCAACGGCTGGGAGTGGACGGCTTCGGCCTTCGAACCGTTGCCGGGATTCTCACCGCTCTCTACCTACCCGCAGTACTCCGCCGACTTCTTCGACGGAGAGCACTACGTGGTCAAAGGGGCCTCGCCGGTCACGGCGCGCAGCCTCATCCGCCGCAGCTTCCGCAACTGGTACCGTACCAACTACCCCTACGTCTACGCGAAGTTCCGCTGCGCCTACGATTGAAAGCGCGCTCGCTGTTCCCGCACGGTGCGTAGTTCGTCTTCATGCGCCAACAACGCGCTCTTCATGCGCTTGGGGCGGCGCGAGGCCGCCCAAGCGCGGAACGCTAGAGGGAGAAGCGCAGCCCCAGGAAGGCGGACGATCCGACGTCGCTGCCGCCGCCGTAGACGCGCAGCTCGAGCGATGTCAGCGGCGCTACGTGCGTTCCGAGGATACCCACGAGCACGGCTCCCGAGCGTCCGTCCTGCTTGAGCTGACCGACGCCGACTCCGCCGCCCAGGTAGCCGGCACTCCCGTGGCCTACGAGCTCCGCCGTGGCGGCGAAGCGGCCGTTGCTGTTCGAGAGCGGTGCGCCGAGCGAGAGTTGGAACTGCGCTGGGAGCGCAGGCGCCGAGAACGAGTCGCTCAAAATCGCGCCGACGTCCGTCGAGTTGCCGGTGAAGACACCTCCGGCGATCGACGGGCCGGCGAATGCCGGAGCCGTGAGCATGCATACTCCCCCAAGGGCGAGCGCTGGGATGAGTCTGCGTATGTTCATGTTCATGTTCATCGTTCTGCCCTTGCGCGCGAATGACCTTAACCCCTCGCTCCAGGGAGTGCGCCTGCTCACGCCCAACCTAAGGTTTCCATGAAGGTCTCCCTCACGGGCATCAAACCGAGCGGTACCGTCCATATCGGAAACTACTTAGGCGCCATCGTTCCGGCCATCGAGATGGCACAACGCTACGAGCGTTCACTCTACTTCATCGCCGACGAGCACGCGCTAACCACCGTCGAGGATGCCGGTAAGCTGCACGCGCAGATCTACGACCTTGCAGCAACGTGGCTAGCCTGCGGCCTCGATCCGCAGCGCACGCTCTTCTACCGGCAGTCCGCTATCCCCGAAGTCTTTGAGCTGGCTTGGATCTTGGGCTGCGTCGCGCCCAAGGGATTGCTGGACCGTGCCCACGCCTACAAGGCGGCGGTGGCCGCGGGAGAGTCGATCAACGTCGGCATCTACACGTATCCGATCCTGATGGCCGCCGACATCATCCTCTTCGATACAACCGTGGTGCCGGTGGGAAGAGATCAGAAACAGCACGTCGAGATCGCGCGCGACCTCGCGGAGAAGTTCAATCGCCTCTACGGCAAAGTGCTCGTTCCGCCTGAGCCGGAGATCAACGAGGAAGTGATGACGATTCCCGGACTCGACGGCCGCAAGATGTCGAAGTCCTACGACAACGTCATCCCGCTCTGGGCGCAGCCGGCGGAGCGGCGCAAGCTGGTCATGCGCATCAAGACCAACTCCCAACCGCCCGAGGAGCCGAAGGACCCGCAGAGCAGCGAGATATTCCAGCTCTACCGCCACTTCGCGCCGGCCGCGCAGGTCGACACCATGAGCCGCCGCTACGCCGCGGGCATCGGATGGGCCGATGCCAAAGCCGCGCTGGCCGAAGTCATGGAGCAGCGTCTTGCTCCGCTGCGCGCCCGCTACGAAGCGCTGCGCGCCGATGAAGCGGCGCTCGACCAGGTTCTGGCGGAGGGCGCGAAGCGAGCGCGCACGATCGCCCGAGCGACGATGGAGCGCGTCCGCTCGGCGGTCGGCATCGCCTCCCCGGCCTAGTCAGGCAGCAGGCGGGTCCTTTTCCGGCCTCGTGGTATACTACCGGTCGATGTCCACCACCACCGCGCGCATCCGCAACTTCTGCATCATCGCCCACATCGACCATGGGAAGACCACACTCAGCGACCGTTTGCTGGAGTTCACCCAGACGCTCGCCAAGCGCGACATGATGGAGCAGACGCTGGACGCGATGGACTTGGAGCGCGAGCGCGGCATCACCATCAAGGCCCATCCGGTCACGCTGACCTACGCGGCCCGTGACGGCAAGGCCTACGAGCTCAACTTGATCGACACCCCTGGCCATGTCGACTTTTCCGATGAGGTGAGCCGGAGTTTAGCGGCCTGCGAGGGCGCACTGCTGGTCATCGACGCCAGCCAAGGCGTGGAAGCCCAGACCCTGGCCAACTACCATCTGGCGACCGACCACAATCTCCAGATCATTCCGGTCATCAACAAGATCGATCTCCCCAGCGCCGATCCGGAGCGCGTCAAGGAGCAGATCGAAGAGCTGCTGGTCATCGAGCGTGACGAGGCCATTCTCTGCAGCGCCAAGGAGGGGATCGGCATCGAGGACATCCTCGAAGCCATCGTCCACCGCGTCCCTTCCCCCAAGGGGGCGCGCGACCATCTGCGCGGCTTGGTCTTCGACGCACAGTTCGATACCTATCGCGGCGTCATCTGCTACGCCCGCATCGTCGACGGCTCGCTCAAGGCTGGGATGAAGTTCATGTCGATGGCCCACCAACGGCACTATGACTGCACGGAAGTGGGCGTCTTCAAGCCGCACATGGTCAAGACGGAACAGCTCTCCGTCGGCGAAGTGGGCTACGTCATCGGTAACATCAAGACGCTGGGCGACATCGACGTCGGTGACACGATCACCTCGGTTGAGAACCCGGCGGGCCACCCGCTACGGGGTTACCGCCCCGTCACGCCGATGGTGTACTGCGGCCTCTACCCCAACGAGGGCGCGGAGTACAGCGAGCTTCGCGATGCGCTCGAGAAGCTCAAGCTCAACGACGCCTCGCTGGTCTACGAGCCCGAGACATCGGTAGCCTTGGGCTTCGGCTTCCGCTGCGGCTTCCTCGGCCTCTTGCACATGGAGATCGTGCAAGAGCGTTTGGAGCGCAACTACAACCTCGAGCTGATCGCCACCAGCCCTTCGGTGGTCTACCGCGTCACCAAGACCGACGACAGCGTCGAAATGGTGGACAACCCCGCGAAGCTCCCCCCCAAGACGCTGATCCGTGAGATCGAGGAGCCGTACGTCAAGGCGACGATCATCACGCCAAACGACTACGTCGGAACCATCATGGAGTTGGCGCTCAACCGCCGCGGCACGATGGTAGGCATGGAGTACCTGCCGGACACGCGTGTGATCCTCACCTACGACGTTCCGCTGGCCGAAGTCATCGTGGACTTTTTCGACCAGTTGAAGAGCCGCACCAAAGGCTATGCCAGCCTCGACTACGAGGTGACGGGCTACAAGCCCGGCAAGCTCGAGAAGCTGGAGATCCTGCTCAACGGCGAGCCGGTCGACGCGCTGAGCTTCATCGTAGCCCAAGAGAAAGCAGCTGCCTGGGGACGCGCGCTCGCCGGAAAGCTCAAGGAAGTCATACCGCGGCAGATGTTCGACGTTCCCATCCAGGCGGCCATCGGCGGAAAGATCGTCGCACGCGAAACCGTCAGCGCCATGCGCAAGAACGTGCTGGCGAAATGCTATGGCGGCGACATCACCCGCAAGCGCAAGCTGTTGGAGAAACAGAAGGCCGGCAAGCAGCGCATGAAGCGCGTGGGACGCGTAGAGCTCCCGCAGGAAGCCTTCATGGCCGTGTTGCGCCTGGAAGACTAGCTCGCCGGTTTCCGTGCGCGGTCGCGGCCACCCACGCGGGAGCGTACCGCTCGGACGGCAAAGTGCTGGAGCCTATGGCTGAGCACGATGCGCTCGAAAAGGCTCTAGGCGCGATACTCGAAGGCATCGAGCCCCTTCCGCGGCCTACCCGGCCCGCGCTGCCCAAGCCGCCGAAGCTGGCCAAGCGCAAGAAAGGGGCGCCCGATCTCGGCGCCGATCCCGAGGCATGGGATCGCTACCGCACGTGTGAGCGCAAGAAGGCCTATCCCACGGAGACTGCAGCGCGCCTCGACGCGCTGCGCCAGCGGCGTCAACTCTACGTCTACCGCTGCCGCTTCTGCGACAAGTTCCACTTGACCAGCCAAAGCAGCAGCTAGCCGAAGACCCGCCTCATCCGCTCTCCGAGCAGCGCCAACCGTTCCACGGGTTCGTCGCCGAAGGCCAAGCGCACGTAACGGTCGCCGTTAACGCCCCAGCCGCTCATCGGCAAGACGGCGACCTTGCCGTCTTCGAGCAGGTGCCGCGTCAACGTGAGCGCATCCATGCCCAAGGGCGCGGCATCGAGCAGCAGCGACCATCCGCCGGCGGGGCGGATGGCGGCGTAGCCCTCCAACTGAGCGAGCACGACGTCGCGCCGTCGTTCCCACTGCTCCAGCACCTCGGCGAACTCTTCCGGCGGCGCCTCCAAGGCGGCGACGGCGGCGCTCTGGGCGATGCCCACGGGAGTTGCCACGTTGGCCATGCGCACCGTCGTCATCGCTCGCACGAGCGACGCCGGCGAAGCGATCCAGCCGACGCGCCAACCGATCATGCGCTGCTCCTTGGAGACCGACCCCACGACGATGGTGCGCTCGGCCATGCCGGGCAGCGACGCGGGGTGCACGAGCGGACGCCCGTCGAAGAGAACGCGCTCCATCGCGGCATCGTCGATGAGCCAGAGATCGTGCTCGCGGCAGAGCGCGGCGATGGCCTCCCATTCGCCTTCGTCGAAGACCGCCCCGCTGGGCATCGACGGACTCATCATCAAGCAGGCTCTCGTCTTCGCCGTAACGGCCGTGCGCAGCGCGGCGCAGTCGAGGCGCCACTCGCCGCCGCTGACCCGCAGCGGAGTCTGCACGGGCACAGCTCCCGCCAGGCGAATCCGATTGAGCAACCCGATGGAAGTTGGATCGGTGACGATCACTTCGTCGCCGGGATCCACAACGGCGAGCAGCGCGTCGAAGATGCCCTCCAACCCGCCCGCCGTGACGAGCACCTGATCCACGCCGTAGGCGTGGTCCGTCTGGCGGCTCAAGCGGGCCGCAAGCGTGCGGCGCAGCTCCATACTCCCGGCGAACGGCAGGTAGCTGTTGGCGGCGTCGCTCAGCAGCGCGGTGCGCGTTGCCGCAAGCGCCCAGGTCCACGGCCGAAGATCGGTGTCGAGGTTCTCCAGGCGCAAGATCTCGACGTCCTCGGGGATCGACGAAACGACGCAATTCGCCGTCAGCTCTTCGATCGCGCGCACGCGCCGCGCCGCTACCAGTTCTCCCATGACGCTCCCTTAGCAGGGTGCGTACAAAACCCTGTGCCGCCCCGGGTCCTAAGGTCTTTCTGCCCCGCCGTATGGCACGTGCCGGCTCTTGCGCACACATTCTGCGTGCCGCACACTCGTGCTAGATGGCGACGCGATGCACGGCCGCACACCCGTTGCTCGCCCTCGTGCTGGGGGCGGCGCTGCTCGCCGGTTGCGGCGGCGGGGGAGGCGGCGGCTCCGGGCCATCTCCCGGCGGGCCCGTCCCGACCAACCCGCCGCCTGCCACATCCTCGCAGCCCGCCTCGCTGACCGTGTTCTTTCCGGCGCTCAAGTCGAGCTCGTCGACGCCGGCCTATGCCCCGTCCTCGAGCAGTTCGCTGTCGCTCTCCATCAACGGCGTGCCCAGCGACGTATACGACGTCTCCTCGACCTCCACGTCGTGCGCGAGCGTGAGCGGCGGGCGTACCTGCACGTTCACCGTCGCTGCTCCGGTCGGCAGCGATACCTTCGCGCTGATCATCTGGGACAAGCCGGGCGGCACCGGCAACCAGCTGGCCACGGGCAGCGCGACTCGGACGATCGCAGTTGGTACGGCCAATGCGCTGACGATCCCATTGAACGGCATCGTCGCGAAGATCACGCTCACCCTTGCCACCACCGCCCCGCCGCAGGGCACGGCAACCAGCATTCCGATGACCGTCACGGCGCTGGACGCGGACAACAACGTGATCTCGACGTGCAGCTCGTGTCCGGCGGCTGACAACCAGTTCTCCAATCCCATCACGCTCAGCGACTCCAACACGACGGACGCGCCGACCATCGTCAACGGGACGGCGGGCTCCGTCGTTGGCGCCACGACCGATATCGTGACCGTCGCATACGACGGCAGCAGCCTGAGCACTCCGGTGCAGTTCTTTGCCAGTGCCTCCGGCGTGCTAACGAGCAACGTCACGGGCGCGACGCTCTGGCCGTACGGCAAGCTCGTGCTCTCTGCGTCCACGGTAGCCTTCACCAGCATCTCGGGCTCGCAGAGCGTTCAGGCCTCGCAAGCCGGCTATACCGGCAGTCTCACGCTGAGCACGAGCTCCTGCACGGGGATCGCCACGATCACCTCCAGCGGCACGAACCCGTACTCCATCACCGTCACCCCCATCAAAGCCGGCACGTGCAGCGTCACCATCAGCGGCGGCTTCTCCCAGAGCGCGACGCTCGCGATCACCGTCACCAGCACCGTTATCACCATTCAATAGCGCCAGCCGCGCGGTTGTTTCCGGCGCCGACGGCGTGGTATCGTTGGCCTCGTGAGCACCGCAACGCGCGCAGCCACGGCCGCCCACGCACAGCGCCTCGGCGTCGTTCTCGCCTTGCTCTACGTCTTTCTCTGGGCGTCGGCGTTCGTACCCAGCAAGGTGCTCTCCACGGAGGGCCAGCCGCTCTGGATGCTGGTCGTCCGCTTCCTTCTCGCCGGCGGTGTGCTTCTGGCCGTAGCACGTGCGATGCGCCGCCCTTTCCCCTGCCGGATGCGCGGCTGGCTCGAGCTGTTGCTGCTCGGCGTGCTCACGAACGCGCTGTACCTGGGGCTGGCGTACATCGCCCTGGAGCATCTCTCATCGGGAATGGGAGCCATTCTGTCCAGCATCAATCCGCTGATCCTCGCCTTGCTCGCCCCGCGATTGCTCGGCGAGCCGCTGAGCGCGCGCAAGGGGCTGGGGCTGCTGCTGGGCTTCGGGGGCGTACTGGCGATCATGATCGAGCGCGCCGGGACGGGAACCGCGCGCCCGCCGGACGTGGCCATCATGGTGCTGGGCGTCATCGCCGGGGTCTTCTCGACGGTACTCTTCAAGCGCATCCAGCATCGCCACGATCTGGTGGCCGCGACGGCCACGCAACTCGCCTGCGCGGGCCTCATGCTGATCCCCGCGGCTCTCCTGCTCGAGGGTCCGCTCCACATCACGCCAACGCCCGAGCTCCTGGGCTCGATGGCATACCTGGTGGTGATCGTCAGCGTGGCCGCCTCGCTGCTCTGGTTCTGGCTGCTCACCCACGGCGAGGCCAGCCGCGTCAGCGCCTTCTACTTCCTCACGCCGGCCTTCGGCCTCGTTCTCGGCGCCCTCTTGCTTGGCGAGCACATCGCCCCACACGATCTGTTCGGCCTCGGGGCGATCGCCGCGGGCATCTCGCTCGTTCAGCGCGGCTGATGCTTGCCGGTCAAGGCGGGGCGCTACCGGCCCAGCGTATAAAACTCCGCGTTCGGGCGCATGTCCATCGTGCTGGCCATGCGGTTGCTGAAGCCGAAGAAACCGGCGATTGCGGCGATATCCCAGATGTCGTCATCGCTGAAGCCCGCGTCGTGCAGGCGCGCCAGCCGGCCGTCGTCGACCGTTGACCCCTGACGGTTGAGCGCCGTGGCAAAGGAGAGCATCTCGCGCTCGCGCGCGCTGAGATCGGCGGTCTGCCAGTTGGTTGCCACTTGATCGGCCAGCAGCGGGCGTTTGGAGAGGATGCGCAGCGCGGCGCCGTGCGCTACAACGCAATAGAGACAATCATTCTCGCCCGAAACGGCGACGACGATCATCTCGCGCTCGGCGCGCGAGAGACCGCTCTCTCCACGCATCAGCACGTCGTGATAGTGCATGAATGCCCGGAAATGCTCCGGACGCTTGGCATACGCGAGAAAGACGTTAGGGACGAAACCGAGCTTCGCTGAGTTCTTCTCGATCGTCGCCCACACGTCGTCGGGCAAAGCGGTGAGATCCGCCGGGGTCCCGAAACGCGAAATCCGTTCTTCGTGCATGCGCCGAAGGTTCGTTATCCGCCTTGCGGGACCTCGCTCTCCTGCGCGCGCTCCTGCTGATCGAAGAACCGCAGCAGGTCGGCGGTGAAATCCTGGTCGCACTCGGCGTGCGGAACATGTCCGGCACGGGCGTAGGTCACCAGACGCGCATGCGGCAGCTCACGTGCCAGACGCTGCGCATGCGATGGCGGCACGTTGGGGTCGGTCGCTCCGACGATCAGCAGCGTTGGCGCCTCGATCGACGAGTAGCGCTCCTCCAGCGGGTGCTCGCGGTGCAGCGCGATGCCGCGCCCCAGATGCATCCAACCCGTTACCATGGCGCGCGGATCGTCGTCGTGGATCGGCAAGCGTTGGCGGCGCTCCTCCGACCACGTGCGGCTCTGCGGATGCACCATGCGCAGAAAAGCGCGCTTCGTGGCTAAACGCGTGGTCCAAGGCGTGGCGCACGCGGCGATCAGCTCGCCCAGCAGCGGCGTGGTCAGTACGCGCAGCTCCCAGGGCAGATCCATGGCGAAGGCCGGCGGCGCCTCCAGCACCAGCGAGCGCGTGCGCTCGGGAGCGAGCACTGCCGCCGCTAACGCTACCTTGGCGCCGAGGCTATGTCCCACCAGGTGTGCGCGTTCGATGCCCAGCGCGTCGAGCACGCCGATGGCCTGAGCGCCCAGAGCGCCCATGTCATAGTTCCCGGGGCCTTTCTCCGACGCACCGCAGCCGTGCAGATCGTAAGCGATGCAACGGTAGCGCCGCGCGAGCACCGGTACGGTGCGCCACCATGCCCCCAGCGTGTCGGCGAAGCCATGAATCAGCAGCACGGCCTGACCCCGTCCAACCTCGCGCACGCGCGTGCGTACGCCCCCGGCGACGATCATGCGGTCCACCGCGTGAGAAGCGATCACTCGCTGCGCATTCCCAATCCGGTGGAGAGCAGCGAGCCGACCGTCAAAGCAAGCACGGTCGCTACCAGGACCACGATGGCCGCCAAGATTCCCGCTTCCGGCTCGGGGAGCGTGAGACTCCACGCTGCGTCGACGGAGCTGCCGCCAGGCCCCGCGGAGATCAGCGCCACGCAGACGGCGATCAGGACGAGGTTGTACTCGAAGCCGCCGCGAGCGATCCACAAGCCTCGCTTGAGATGCACGGCGGCGATGGCGGTGATCATGACGCCGATGAGGATGATGGGGCCGATCGGCGACAAGAAGCCGAAGAAGACGAGGCCCCCGCCGAGCAGCTCGGCGAAGCCGGCAAGAACGGCGAAAGGACGGCCCGGACTGATGCCCACCGATTCGAAGAACGCCGCCGTCCCGGGAATCCCCGCGCCACTCTCAAAGCTGCCGAAGAGCTTCTGCAAGCCGTGGAGCATGAACAGGCCTCCAACGACGATGCGGACGACGAGCAAGGCAAGATCCATGTAGCCGTACCTCCTGCACTCTTTCTACCGCAATTATCCCGCTTCCCCGCACTCCGAAGGATGCCCCGTATCCGCTACCGTATGGAGGCGGCGATGATCACAGAACAGGAGATCGCCGAGCTCATTCGGCAGCAGATGCCCGATGCCGTTGTCGAGGCCAAGGAGTGGGGCAGCGCCACGGGCGACCACTACGATATTCGCGTCGTCTCGACGCGCTTCGAAGGCGTGGCGCTGATCGACCGCCATCGGATGGTCTACTCGGCGCTCGACGCCGCACTCAAGGACGGCCGTCTCCACGCGGCGCAGCTCAAGACTGAGACACCGTAGTTCTTCACCTCGAAAGGATACCCCAAGCATCATGGCTACCACCATCGACGACGAGATCCAGCAAGAAATTTCTCAACACAAGATTCTGGTCTACGGCAAGGGCACGAAGTTCCAGCCGCTGTGCGGCTTCACCATGGAGACCATCGAGTTCTTCCGGCAGTTCGGCTACCCGTTCGAGGTCATCAACGCACTGGAGAACCCGCCCAAACGCGAGGCCCTTGCCCGCATGACCAATTGGCCGACGCTGCCAAAGGTCTTCATCAACGGAAAGTTCTACGGCGACACCGACATCCTTGGGCCAATGGCCGAGAACGGCGAACTCCAAAAGCTGCTCGAGGAGACGTTCGCCGCAACGTAACCTCATCAAGGCGCCGGCCCGATCACGGCCCGCACGAATCCGTCGAGGCGCAGCCACTTCGCGGCCGCCGCACGAACCTGGTCCGCCGTAACGGCCAGCTCGCGGCGCGCCTCGATGAGGTCTTCGTCGAGCGGCTGCCCCTCCGACGCATAACCCAGGAGCTGATCGGCCACGCCCTGGAAGCTCGCGGCACTCAACGGCACACTGCTCAAGAGTACCGCCTTCGCGCGCTGGAGGCGCTCATCGCTCACTGCTGCGTCCTGAATGTGGCGGACGGTGGCCAGCGCCAGTTCCTGCGCTTTGACCACGCTCGACGGCATCGCACCGTAGGCAACGAGGAACTCGGAACGCGTCTTGCCCAGTGTCAGCTCCGATCCGACGAAGTAGACGAGCGACGAAGTCACGCGCAGATTCTGGTAGAGGTCCGAAGCGAAGCTGCCGCCGCCGAGAATCGCATCGGCAAGGCGCAGTGCCGGAGCATCCGCATCATCGCGCTTGATACCAAGCATCTCGATCAAGTAGACCTCGTCCTGAAGGCGACCCGTCGCTGGGATCTGCAGCTCCTTGGGCGCATTCGGAGGTACAGGCGGATTGTCGACGTTGGGCTTGGGGCCCTCGGCTCTCCAATCGCCGAACCACTTCTCCACTTCGGCCTTCGCCTGCGCTGGCGTCACGTCGCCGACCATGACGATCGTCGTCATGTCCGGGCGATAGGCGCTGTGATACCACGTGCGTACGTCATCGAGCGTGAGGCCCCCAATGCTCTGCGGCGTAGCGGCGCGCGTCCCGGGATCACCGCTGGGCAGTAGAGCATTTCGCAGCGCCACCGCGGCGAGATGGTTGGGTGCATGCTCGTGGGCCACGGCGCTCTGATACGCCTGCTGCTTCACCGTCGCAAAGTCCGCCGCGCGGAACGCCGGGTGCAGCTCGTCGTCGGCGAGGAGCTGCATGCCGCGATCCAAGTCCTTGGCGAGCACGCTCAGCGAGAACGACGTCCCCGTGGTGACGCTCGCGGCGACGGCATCCAGTTGCGCCTGATACTGGAGGCGATCGTACGTCCTGGTACCATAGGGCAAGAGCGTGGCAGTCAGCGAAGCGACGCCGTCCCTATGCGGGGCCTCTTGGAGACCGGGGTTGGACTTGACGAGGCCGCTCACCACCACGGTGGGCGTGATCGTCTCTGGCTGCACGACAAGCGTGATGCCGTTGCTCAACGTCATCGCGGCAGGCGCCAGCAGCGCCTCGGGAGGGCGCATCTGCGAGAGCGCCGCACTGGCCCAGCCGGGGAGCGGCTCGGGCTTGGTCGGCACCAAGGCGTTCTGCTCTTCGGCCTTGCGCGGCGGCGCTGCCCTTTCGTTCACCGTCCCCGCGTTCTTCGGCACGGCGTAGGCAATGGTGGCCGTTGCGTCGTCGAGATAGGTGCGCAGGACCCGATCGACATCGGTCGCGCGTACGCGCTCGATCGCAGCGATATCGTCATCGGGCGAGGAGCGCCCCTCAACGGCCACGGCCTGACTCCACTGGCCGGCGAGGCCCTCGATCGAGTTGCGTTTGAACTGCGCCTGGGCAAGCTCCGCACGCTTGGCGGCGGCAACCAGCTCGGCGGGAACGCCGTGCGTCCGGTATCCGCCGAGCACGCGTTTCAACCAAGCCACGGCCTGTTGCGGCTTCACGCCGGCCGGCACCTGGATTTCGGCGGCGCCCAGTCCCGCGTGGAGAAACGTCTGCTGACCGAAATCGGCAGCGAAGGCCTTGCCGGAAGCCACCAGCGCGTAGAGCGCGCCGCGCTGGCTGTTGAGCACGTCGCTCAGGAGCACCGACGCGGCGTAGTCCGGGCTTGCATAGCCCGGCATCCGGTAGTATATCTGCGCGAGCGTGTAGGGCTGGTCGCTGGTGTCCGTCAATACGGCCGGCGTCAGCTTGCGCAGGTGCACGGCGCGGCGCGCGGGCAGCGGAGCGGAGGGAAGAGATCCGAAAAGCTGCTCGATCTTGGCGAGGGTCTGCTGGGGATCGACGTCACCCGTGACAATGAGAACGGCGTTGTTCGGATGGTACCAGGCCGTGTAGAAGGCACGCAGATCGGCTGCTTGGATCTGCTTGCCGAAGCTCTCTAGCGTGCCCAGCCCCTGGTCAGCGTAGGGCGTTCCGGCGAAGAGATGGGCCTGCGCCCTCGCCTGAAGGCGATAGTCGGCGCTGCTGTTGTCCTGCGTGACTTCCTGTTCGATGGCGCCGCGCTCTTCGTTCCACGCCTGCTGGCTGTCGAGCAGACCGCTCGCGCGCGAGGCCTCGATGTGCAGCGCGAGATCGAGATCTCGCGAGGGAACGGTATAGAAATATTGCGTGACGCGGTCCTGCGTGTCGGCATCGTACTGTCCGCCCATCAGCCCGCCGATCTCGGACAGCTGATTGGCGGAGAGGCTCTCGCTCCCGCGGAACATCATGTGCTCCTGCGCATGGGCCAAGCCCGTGATGTGCTCGTCGTTCGAGCCGACCTGGTAGTTGAGCATCGTGGTGGCCACCGGGGCCAGCCGATCCGGGATGACGATCACCCGCATCCCATTGGCAAGCGTCGAGCGCAGAACGCTTTCGGCGCGTGCCGGGGCCGCAGCGAGCACACAGCCCAGCAGCGCGGCGCAGACGAGTGCGAACCACACCCTCTTCGTTCTCACGATTGCTCTCTCTCCATCGCGCGTCTACTTCGCACGGGCGCCGCTCGCGCCTCTCCCATGCTCGGGCGCACCATCCGCGGAACGCGCTCCGAACGAGAGGTAGTGGCGGCCCCGCGACTCGAAGCGCTGGCACCATGCCTGACGCGCGTCCTTTCGCCAGCTTGATCTCCGCACTCCCCGCCAGCGTTCCGTTCGTCGCGCCGGAGGCACTCGAACGCCGCCGCGGCGAGCGCCTCGAGTTGCGCCTGGGCGCCAACGAGAGCACGTTCGGTCCTTCGCCGCGGGCGCTCGCGGCAATGCGCACCGAACTCGAACGCGCGAGCTGGTACGGCGACCCGGAGAGTTTCGAGCTGCGCAGCGCGCTCTCACTGCACCTCGGCGTCCCCATGGACAATATGGTGGTCGGCTCGGGGATCGACGATCTCCTGGGCCTCATCGTACGGACGTTCCTCGAGCCGGGCAACTGTGCGGTGACTTCGCAGGGCGCCTATCCCACCTTCAACTATCACGTGGCGGGTTATGGCGGACGCCTCGAAACGGTGCCCTATCGCGATGACCGTAACGACGTCGAGGCACTGCTCGATGCCGCGCGGCGCCACGACGCGCGGCTGCTCTACCTTGCCAACCCGGACAATCCCACGGGAAGCTGGCACGATCCCGCAGCGATCGCCGCGTTGCTGGACGCGCTGCCCGCGCAGACGCTGCTGGTGCTCGACGAAGCCTACGTCGAATTCGCACCGACGCCGCTACCCTTCGATCCTGAAGATCCAAGGCTCGTGCGTCTGCGCACCTTCTCCAAAGCTTACGGGATGGCGGGGGCACGCATCGGTTACGCCGTCGCCACGCATCGGACGATAGCCGCCTTCGACAAGGTGCGTCTCCACTTCGGCGTCAACCGCATCGCCCAAGCCGGTGCGCTGTCGGCGCTTGCGGACCGCGCCTTCCTCGAAGGCGTGCTCGCGGAAGTCACCTCGGGACGTGATGAATACGCACGGCTCGCAGCATCGCTTGGGCTGACCACCCTTGCTTCGGCAGCCAACTTCGTCGCCTTCGATCTCGCCACACCCGAGCGGGCACGCGCCGCGGCCGAGGGACTGCTGGCACGCCGCGTCTTCGTACGTACGCCCGGCGGCGCCCCGCTCAACCGCCTGGTGCGTGTCACCGTGGGAAAGCCCGCGGAGCGCCGCCGCTTCGGCCACGCCCTCCAGAGCGTGCTGAAGAGCTAGCGCTACGCTTCCAGGAAGAGGTCGTCGCCGTCGCGGACGACCCGATAGGTCGCCACGGGAATCACGGCCGGCAAGGCCATGACCTCACCCGTGCGCACGTCGAAACGTGCCCCATGGCGAGGGCACTCGATCTCGCATCCGTCGAGTTCGCCCTGATCGAGATTGCCGCCGTCGTGCGTGCAGACATCGTTGATCGCATAGACGGTGCCGTCGACATTGCAGAGCAGGATATCCTCGTCCTCGAAGGTGACCTGTTTGGTCGTCCCAGGGGCGATGTCGGTAATCTTCGCAACGAGCGTCTTGATCATGATCCCTTCCGCAGTTTGTTCCTCACGAGCGGGCATAACATAGTTCGGGGAAGGCCTGCGCTGCGAGAGCGCCGCGCCTTCCCCCAAACCGCAATCGGTGAGAAGCGGTCTATCCGACCGCCCCCTCCATCTCCATCTTCACCAGGCGGTTGAGCTCAACGGCGTACTCCATCGGCAGCTCCTTCACGAAGAAGTCGAAGAAGCCGTTGACGATCATACCAACCGCCTCGTCCTCCGAGAGGCCGCGCGACATCGCGTAGAAGATCTGCTCTTCGCCGACCTTCGAGACCGATGCCTCGTGCTCGACGGTGCTGTGCTGCTCGTTGATCTTCATGACGGGCAGCGTGTCGCTTGCCGAGACGTCGTCCATGATCAGCGCATCGCACTTCACGCGCGTCTTGGTGCCGACGGCTCCCGGCATGACCTCGACGAGGCCGCGATAGGTCGTCTTCCCGCCGTGCGCCGAGACCGACTTGTTGGTGATGATCGAGGTGGTGTTCGGTGCGGCGTGGATGACCTTGGCGCCGGCATCCTGGTGCTGCCCTTCGCCGCCGAAGGCCATCGAGAGGATCTCGCCACGAGCGCCTTCGCCCATCAAGTAGATGGCGGGGTACTTCATCGTCAGGCGCGAGCCGATGTTCCCATCCACCCACTGGACGGTCGCGTTGCGGTAGGCCTTGGCGCGCTTGGTGACCAGGTTGAAGATGTTGCGGTACCAGTTCTGAATCGTCGTGTAGCGGATCGAGCCGCCGTCCATCGCGATCAGCTCGACCACCGCCGAGTGCAGCGAACTGGCCGAGAATTTCGGCGCCGTACAGCCCTCGATGTAGTGCATCGAGGCGTTATCCTCGGTGATCAGGAGCGTTCGCTCAAACTGTCCCATGTTCGAGGAGTTGATGCGGAAGTACGCCTGCAGCGGGGTCTCGACTTTGACGCCCTTGGGGATCCACGCGAACGACCCGCCGGACCAGACGGCCGAGTTGAGCGCCGCGAACTTATTGTCGCCCGGGGGAATGACCGTGCCGAAGTACTTCTTCACGATCTCCGGATGCTCGCGCACCGCGGTATCCATGTCGCAGAAGATCACGCCAAGCTTGTCGAGATCCTTGCGGATGTTGTGGTAGACCACCTCGGAGTCGTACTGGGCCGAAACGCCGCCCAGGAACTGGCGTTCTGCCTCCGGGATGCCCAGCTTGTCGAACGTCTTTCTGACGTCGTCGGGGACCTTGCTCCAGTCCTGCTGCTGCACGGCATCCGTCGCGCGCACGTAGTACTGGATCTCGTCGAAGTCGATGTCGCGAAGGGCCGCCTGATCGCCCCACCACGGAATGGGCTTGCTCACGAAGATCTCGTAGGCTTTCAGCCGGAAATCCGTCATCCAACCCGGTTCGCTCTTCATCTCCGAGATCTGGGCGACGATCTCCCGCGTCAGCCCTTTGCCGGTGCTGAACGCCGGCTTGGCCTCGTCGTGGAACCCGTACTTGTAGTCTTCGAAGAGTTCGCTCGTATCGTTCTTGATCAGCTCGGTGGCCATCTTGCGCCTTTACCCCCGGGGCTTGCTCGGGGAGAATGTGAAGCAACTTCTTTACTTTCTCAAATCGCCCTTCCGACGTCAAGGGTTTACAGAGATACATAAGTTACAGTAATATAGCGCTCATGTATCTCGATGGACGCATCCCGATGATTGAGCTGTCGGGGGTCGAGAAGCGCTTCGTCACGCCATCCGGGGATGTCGAGGCCTTGCGCGGAGTCGATCTCCGCATCGGCTCCCAAGAGATCTTCGGCATCATCGGCAAGAGCGGCGCAGGGAAGAGCACCCTTGCCCGCTGCATCAACCTTCTCGAGCGGCCGACCGCCGGCCGCGTGACGGTTGGGGGCCGCGAGCTGACCGCCCTGGGCCCCAGAGCGCTGCGTGAGGCCAGACGCGAGATCGGCATGGTCTTCCAGCATTTCAATGTGCTCTCGTCTCGCACGGTTTTCCGCAACGTGGCACTGCCGTTGGAGCTAGCCGGTTGGCGGCCCCAGCAGATCGCCGCCCGCGTCACGGAGGTCCTGGCGTTCGTGGACCTTCTCGAGCAGCGCGACCGATACCCCGCCCAGTTGAGCGGTGGGCAGAAGCAACGCGTGGGCATCGCGCGCGCTCTGGCCAGCCGCCCCAGCGTGCTGCTCTGCGACGAGGCTACCTCGGCGCTCGATCCGCAGACGACGGCTTCGATTCTCGCTTTGCTCAAGCGCATCAACCGCGAGTTCGGGCTGACGATCTTGGTCATCACGCACGAGATGGGAGTGGTCTCCTCGCTCTGCGACCGCATCGCCGTCATCGAAGACGGGCTCGTGGTGGAACAGGGCCCCGTGGCCGAGCTCTTCGCGCGGCCGCAATCGGCGACGACGCGTGATTTCGTGGCCGCGCTGAAAGGGATGGGAGATGTCACACGAACTCTTCGCGTTGCTCGCTGAGTCCTTCGAGCAAACGCTGGTCATGGTGGGCGTGGCGCTGGCTATCTCCAGCGCGGCGGGAATACCGCTGGGCGTGATCCTGCATGCTACGGCGCCTCGCCAACTGCTCCCCAATGCAGCGATCTACCGCGTCCTGGGCGCGATCGTCAACGCGACGCGCTCCACGCCGTTCATCATCCTCATGGTGGCGCTCATCCCGCTGACGCGCGCCATCGTCGGTACATCCATCGGCACTCCGGCGGCCATCGTTCCACTGACCATCGCCGCAACGCCGTTCATCGCGCGCATCGTCGAAGCGGCGTTACGCGATGTCGATCAAGGTCTGGTGGAGGCGGCGCAGGCGATGGGGGCGACGCCTTTCCAGATCGTCGCCAAAGTGCTCCTCCCCGAAGCGCTTCCCGCCGTCGTGGCGGGGCTGACGCTGGCCGCCGTGGCCATGATCGGCTACTCGGCGATGGCCGGCGCCGTCGGCGGCGGCGGCTTAGGCGATCTTGCCATCCGTTACGGCTACGAGCGCTTTCGCGTCGACGTCATGGCCGCCACCGTGGCCATTCTCATCGCGCTCGTTCAACTCGTGCAGTCCGGCGGCGACATCTTGGTGCGCCGCATCAGGCACGCATAGTGTACCGGCTACGGTACACGCTGCTCACTCATCACGACAAGGAGTCATCGCAACCATGCCACGTCTCACCCGCCGGCGCGTTGTCGCCGTCCTCGCGGCCTCCGCAGCCGCGCTCGCCTTCTCCCCGGCGGCGCACCCGTCGGCCGCGGCCGAGCCACAACATCTGAAGATCGGCGTCACCGCCGGGCCACACGCCGAAGTCATGGACGTCGTCAAGCGCGTGGCTGCCCGCCAGGGCCTGGATATCCAGATCATCGAGTTCACCGACTACGTTCAGCCCAACGCAGCGCTGGACAGCGGCGACCTCGACGCCAACAGCTTTCAGCATCAGCCCTACCTCAACGATCAAGTCAAGGACCGTCACTACCAGATCGTCTCGATCGCCAAGACGGTGGACTTTCCGATGGGCATCTACTCGCGCAAGATCAAGCACCTGGCCGACGTGAAGCCGGGGGCGCGCTTCGGCGTGCCCAACGATCCCACCAACGAGGGGCGCGCGCTTCTTCTGCTGCAGCACGCCGGGCTCATCAAACTGACCTCCGCCGCGGGACTCAAGGCGACACCGGCCGACGTGACGGCCAATCCCAAGCACGTGCAGTTCGTAGAGCTCGACGCCGCGCAGCTTCCGCGCGCGCTCGACGATCTCGACTTCGCGGCCGTCAACACCAACTATGCACTGACGGCAGGCTTGGTTCCAACGCGTGATTCCCTGAGCATCGAAAGCATCGACTCACCGTACGTCAACGTCATCGCCGTGCGTACGAAGGAGCGTAACGATCCGCGCTTCGTGGAGCTGGTGAAGGCCTATCACTCGCCCGAAGTCAAGGCGTTCGTGCTCTCGCACTACAAGGGCTACGTGATTCCCGCGTGGTAGGCGCGCCCTCCCCGTACGGAAGACGCTAGAAGCAGCCGAAGCTCAGCAGCTTGGAGGCCAGGAACTGCACCCCGATCAGCACGACCAGGAACGCCAGATCCAGGCCTCCCAGCGGCGGGACGATCCGCCGCACCGGCACCAGTACCGGCTCGATGATCGCGCCGAGCATATCGCTCCAGCGGCCGCGCAGCTGCGGAACCCAGGAGACCAGCGCGTAGACCAGCATGGCGTAGAAGTAGAGCTGGAGGAGCTTGCCGATCAGCGGCCAGAGACAGAGGTTCACTTGATGCTCGCGATCACGTTCTGAGGTGCGCCGTGCAGGAAGGGCGTCGGGTTCACGGCGCGGCCATCGAGCATGAGCTGGTAGTGCAAGTGGGGGCCCGTGGCAAATCCGGTGGCTCCGACCAAGCCGACGACCTCGCCCCGCTTGACCATCTGCCCGGCACGGACGAGCGTCTTCTCGAGGTGCGCGTACCAGGTGTGATACCCGTTGCCGTGATCGACGTCAACCTTGATACCGTAGCCGCCGTCCCAGCCTGCAGAGGCCACGTAACCGTCGGCGGCCGCCTCGACGGGGGTGCCGTAGTTGGCGGCGATGTCCAGGCCGTCGTGAAACTCACGGTCGGGATACGTACGATAGCCAAAGCCCGAGACGATAGGGCCGTCGACGGGCATCAGGGACGGAATGGCCGCGATCGCCCGCGCGCGAGCCTGCGCTTGGGCTTCGCGGGCAGCCGCGGCGCGCAGCGCTTGCGCCCTCAGGAGGCGATTGTCGGCGCCGACACTGCCCGCTAGCCGGTCCAGGGCCGCCAGGCGCATCTGCACCGTCTCGAATCCCCCGCGGTAGGAGAGCTGGCGCGGCGCCGCCTGCACCGAAACCGGCTGGCCGGCCGGCGTCAGGCCGATGATGCGCCGGATCTCGGCGTTCTGCCGCTGGATGTGGTGCAGCGTCCGATCGAGGCTCTTGGCCTGCTGGTCCACCTCTGCGAGCTGGTGCCGCTGCTCGTCGGCGACGACGCGTAGGTGGTGGACGTCCCGGACGGCGATGCTGAGCACGACGAAAACTACCACCGCCACGATGCCGAAGACGGCATAGAGGTGGCGGCGGGCAACTTCCAGCCGATACACGGAGTTACCGTGCGGCGGTATGATCTTGACCAGGAACCGATCGCTCAACGCGCTCCACGGGTTCGCGCGCCGTGCCGCTCATCCTGCCCGCCAAGGGAGCGCTTCAAGAGCTGCGTCCTACAATTCCCCGCAATGCGAAAACGGCCACGCGGCCAGGAGATCCGCGGCACACGGGGGAGTTCGCTTACCGTTGCTTCCTTCCGGACCTGGCGGGGTTCACGACCACCCGTTGCGCGGGACCCGACCGCGTGGCTCAACCTATCGTAGCAGGTCCGCGCAAGACGCGCCTACGGCCTCTCGGCGGGCCGGGCAAACCCGCAAGCGGGCCCCGGAATACGGAAAATTTACACGGCAAGCGCACGCGTCCGGGAGGAGGGGAACACGCCCCGCAGAATAGGCCACGCGAAGCGATCGTTGTGCGCAATCTCTTGCGCCCACACCCGGCAACGATCGCTTCCTTATTTTTTTTCCCGAGCCGAGGACTAGGCCTGGCCGTAGTCCTTCGTGGCCAGCGCCTCCACGACGATGCGCTCTTGCTCCACCGCGTGGGCACCCGCGTAGCCTTCGCTGGGCGCCGAACGATCCGGCCGCCCGACGTAGCCCCAGCCGATGCCGCGCGGCAGCAGACGCTCTCGCAACCGCCGCGAGACGAAGGCGCGCGCGCCTTGATTGCGCGGCTCTTCCTGTACCCACGCCACGCTTTTGACGTTCGGATAACGTGCGATGATCTCGAGCACCCGCTCGTAGGGGAAGGGCTCGAGCAACTCGACGCGCACGATGGCCAAGTCCGTGGCCTCGGCGCGCGCGGCGTTACCGACGAGATCGTAGTAGATCTTCCCGCTGCAGAGGATCACGCGCGTGACTGCGCCGCGCTCGCTCACCGACGGATCGTCGATTGCCGGCTGGAACTGCTCGTCGGTCAGATCCCGCAAGGTCGAGGCGGCTGCTTTGAGGCGCAGGAGACTCTTGGGCGTCATGATGACGAGCGGCCGCGCCTTGGGCGTGAGCGCCTGGTCGCGCAGCAAGTGGAAGTACTGCGCCGGGGTGCTGCAATTGGCGATGCGGATACTGCCTTCCGCCGCCAGTTGCAGAAAGCGCTCCAAGCGCGCGCTGGAGTGCTCGGGGCCCATGCCCTCATATGAATGCGGCAGCAGCAGCGTCAAGCGCGAAGTCTGCCCCCACTTGGCGCGGCCCGCGACGATGAACTGGTCGATCACGACCTGCGCGTTGTTGGCAAAGTCGCCGAACTGCGCCTCCCAGAGTACCAGCGCTTCGGGGGCGGCCGTGGAGTAGCCGTATTCGAAGCCCAAGCACGCGTTTTCCGAAAGCGGGCTGTTATACACTTCGAAAGAAGCGCGCGCTCCCGGCAGGTGCTGCATCGGCGAGTAGACCTCGCCCGTCTTGGCATCGTGCAGCACGACGTGGCGATGGCTGAAGGTTCCGCGTCCGGTGTCCTGGCCGGTAAGACGAATGGCCACGCCTTCCTGGAGAAGCGAGGCGAAGGCGAGTGCTTCACCCAGGCCCCAGTCGAATTCGCCGCCTTCGTCGAGGGCCTTGCGGCGGCGCTCGAGTTGACGCTGCAGCTTGGGATGGACCGTGAATCCGTCACGCACCACGAGCAGCTGCTCGTTGAGCGCGCGCAGCAGCTGCGAAGAGAGCCGCGTGTCGACAAACGTATCGGAGACGCCGTTCACCAAACCGTTGGGCGACTCCGTACGCGAGGAGAGCGATGGAAGATCTGCCTTGACGCGTTTGTAGGCCTCGCTCAACCGCTGGGTCACGCCGTCGTACGCGGCCTTGGCGTCTTGCTCCGTGATCACGCCCTTGGCAATCAGCTCGCGCGCATAGACTTCGTGCGCCGGCGGATGCTTGGCGATGACGGCATACATCTGCGGCTGCGTGTAGGCAGGCTCATCGGCCTCGTTGTGGCCGAAACGACGATAGCCGACCAGCTCGACCAGTACGCTGCGCTGGAAGCGATGGCGGTACGCGAGCGCAAGGCGCCCGGCGGCCACGACGCTTTCGGCATCGTCGGCATTGACGTGGATGATCGGGATGTCGAAGCCCTTCGCCAGGTCGCTGGCGTAGCGCGTCGAGCGCCCATCGCTGGGCTCCGTCGTGAAGCCGATCTGGTTGTTCGAGATGATGTGCAGCGTGCCGCCGGTCGAGTAGCCGTCGAGCATACTGAAGTTGAGCGTTTCCTCGACGACGCCCTGACCGGGGAAGGCCGCGTCACCGTGGACCAGGATCGCCGCGGCCTTGTGCCGATCGAGCGTTCCTGCGCCGGAGGAGCGATCGGTCTGCGCAGCGCGCGTCTCTCCCTCGACGACGGGATCGACCACTTCCAAGTGGCTGGGGTTGTTCGCGAGGACGACGGAGATGTTCTTGCCCGACGACGTCTGGAAGACGCCTTGCGCACCGAGGTGATACTTGACGTCGCCCGTGACGTCGCCCTCGCTGATATTGGCGAAGTGCACCTCGGCCAACTCGAACTCGGTGAGGATATCCTCGAAGGGACGGTTGGCGATGTGCGTGATCACCGAGAGGCGGCCGCGATGGGCCATGCCGAGATAGACGCGCTCGATGCCGTCGTCGGCATACTCGTCGAGAGCCTCGGCCAGCAACGGCACGAGCGCGTCGACTCCTTCGATAGAGAAGGTCTTGGCGCCCAGGAACGTGCGGCGCAAGTAGTGCTCGAAGGCCTCGACGCTGGTCAAACGTTCGAGGAGGCGGTGGCGCTCCTGCGTCGTGAGCGGCCGGCGATGGGCTCCCGACTCGATCTGCTCGCGAAGCCATGCGCGCTGCTCGTGGCTAGAGATATGTTCGACTTCGTACGCGATCGTGGAGCTGTAGATTTCCTTGAATCGATCGAGTGCCTCGCCGACCGTCTTTCCGGGCAGGCTGCCGCCCAACACCGATGCAGGCACGGCGTCGAGCTCCGCGCGCGTGACGCCCAGGCTCTCGGGATCGAGGACTTCGTCCCCCTTGCCGGGCGCGCCCAATGGATTGAGGTTCGCCGCCGTGTGGCCGTGGGTGCGGTAGCGGACGATCATCGCCATGCCGGCGGCTGCAGCGCGCAGCATCTGCTCGCTGGGCGCTCCGCCCGCAGCGGGTGCCCCACTCGCCAACGATCCGAGCGGGGTGGGCTGCGGCAGCTGCACGGCGCCGGGGCGCGCGAGGCCCAGCGCCTCGAAAGCAGCTTCGTAGAAGCTCTCCTGGCCGCTCAAGAATTGATCGATGCGGCGCAGGAACTCGCCGGACTCGGCTCCCTGGATGATGCGGTGGTCGTAGGTGCTGGTGAGCGTGAGGATCTTCGAGACGCCCAGCGCCTTCAGCGTGGCCTCGGGAACGGAGGTGAGCCCCGGAGGGTAGCCGATGGCGCCCGCCGCGACAATCGTCCCCTGGCCGCTCATCAAGCGCGGAACCGAGGCGACCGTGCCGATGCCGCCGGGATTGGTCAAGGTGATGGTGGCACCCGCCAGATCGTCGGCCTGAAGGCTGTTGGTGCGGGCCTTGGCGATCAGCGCCTCATAGGCCGCGTGGAACTCGCGGAAGCCCATCCGATCGGAGCCGCGGATCACCGGCACCATCAGGAAACGGCTGCCGTCCTTGCGCGTCACATCGACCGCGATACCGAGGTTGACGCCATGGGAGACGCGCTCCGGCGTTCCCGCGGTTGTACGGCGGAAGCTCTGAGCCATGCTGGGGACGTCATCGGCGGCGCGAGCGATCGCGTAGGCGATGAGATGGGTGTAGGAGACCTTCTCCGGGCGCCCGGCGGCCTTGAGGGCCGCATTCAATTCGCGGCGGCGCACGTCCAGTACGTCGACGGAGACGGTGCGGAAGCTCGTGGCGGTGGGGGTCTGGAGGCTCTGCTCCATGTAGCCGGCAAGGGTCGCCGCAGGGCCCTTGATGGGCGTTACCTGTTCCGCGGACGCGGCACGGACGCCGCCGTCCATAGCAGAGAGAATGTCCTGGGCGAGGATTCGCCCGCGGTCGCCCGTGCCGCGGACGACGGCAAGCTCGACCCCGTGCTCACGAGCCAACTTGCGCACGGATGGAGAGGCCGGTCCGCCCGGCTCACCGGCGGGTGCGGCCGTCGCGGCGGCTGGGCGCGGCGCGGCGGCAGCCAGCGCGGGCGCAGATGATGCCGCCGGCACGGCAACAGTCGCCCCTTCTTCTACTTCCGCCAACACGGCGCCGATCGGTGCCGTCTCACCCTCCTGCAGGTGGAGCTTGGCGATGCGTCCGCTGACGCCGGCGGGAAGCTCGACGTTGACCTTGTCCGTCTGGATCTCGGCGATCGTCTCATCTGCGGAGACCAGGTCACCAGCGTGCTTGCGCCACTCCAGCAGCGTGCCCTCGGTCACCGACTCGCCCATGGGCGGCATGACGACTTCCACCAGACGTCCGGGAGGCGCAGGCTCGGCGGCCGGCGACGGGGCGGCGGTGGCAGCGGCAGCGCCGTCGATCTCCGCGAGGAGTGCACCGACCGTTACCGTATCGCCCTCCGCGGCCAGCAAACGCACGACGCGTCCTGCCGTGGGCGATGGTAACTCCACATCGACCTTGTCGGTTGTGATCTCGGCCAAGGGCTCGCCTTCAGTGACGAGGTCGCCGACCTTCTTGAGCCAGGCCGTGACGGTTCCCTCGCTGACCGACTCGCCCATTTCGGGAAGGGCGACTTGGACCAGCGTTTGCTCTACCATGAACTCCTCTACGCATCGTGACGGACGGACAACAAAATGCTAGCGCCGTGGCTTCCGCATCGAGGGCGGCACACCCTTGGTCGCGCTGGAAGAAGCCGCGGCGGGGCGGCATCTCGAGATACCGCCCCGCCGCCCCGAATGTTTGATGCGCGCGTTCAGGCGCGCGCGGCCGTACCGCCGTGCATGGCGGAACTCAACTCGCGCTCGTAGACCTGCGAGACGATCGCCGTGACGACCGCCAAAATGCCCATGACGACGTTGCTCCAAATCATCGCTGCGTCACCGCGCACGAACGACGTGGAGATCAGCAGCCAGATGCCGGCCACGATGTTGATGATAGGCCACCAGTTCGCGGCTCCTCTGGCTTGCATGCTCAGCTCGACGATCGCGACGATGCCGATCACGATGCCCGTAATCGTCACGTCCCACGCGGCTCCCGAGGAAACGTTCCCTAGGACCCACGGAGAGAGCAGTACCAGGATTCCCAGCACGAGATTGATCCACGGTACGTAGATGTGACCTTTGGCCATGATGGAAACACCTCCGCATTTCTTATACCCGTGCCTCGACGATGCGCCCGCTCACCTCGCCGAAGCCAATGCGCGGCACGCCGTCACCGCCGGCATGGCCGAGCAGACGGACGGTATCGCCATCCTCCAGGAAAACCCGCTGCGTACCGTCGGGCAAAACGATGGGGTGCGTGCCGCGCCACGTCAGCTCGATCAAGCTGCCGAAGTTCGGCTTTGCCTCCGAGACGGTCCCCGAGGCGAAGAGATCTCCCGGGCGCACCACCGCGCCGTTGGCGGTTGCGTGGGCGAGCTGCTGCGCCATGTTCCAATACATGCCTTGGAAGCTCGGCTGGGACAAGGTCAACGGAGCGTGTCCGCTGCGCGCCATCTGCGCGCTCTGCAGCTCGACGCGCAACGAGATCGCATAGTTCCAAGCGCCGCTCGTCCGTAAGTAGGGAAGCGGTTCCGGCTCCTGGCGCGGGCCCTCCACGCGGAACGGCTCGAGAGCATCGAGCGAGACGACCCACGGCGAGATGGACGTCGCGAACGACTTGCCCAGGAACGGCCCGAGCGGCTGATACTCCCATGCTTGGATGTCTCGCGCACTCCAGTCGTTGACGAGCACCATGCCGTAGATGTGCTCTCGTGCGCTGGAGGACAGGATCGGCATACCGAGCGCATTCCCTGGCCCGGTCACGAAACCGACTTCCAACTCGATGTCGAGCGCGCCGCTGGGCCCGAAGAGCGGCGGCTGCTGCGGATCGGGACGGCGCTGGCCATTGGGCCGCACGATGGGCGTGCCGCTCACCACGATCGTACTGGAGCGCCCGTGATAGCCGATGGGGATATGCCGGTAGTTCGGCATCAACGGCTCTGCGCCGGGACGGAAGAGCCTGCCTAGGTTCGTGGCGTGTTCGATCGACGAGTAGAAGTCGACGTAATCGCCGACCTCGAACGGCAAATGCATGCGGGCTTGCGTGCGCGGGTAAAGCGCGCGCTCCGTCAGACCAGGCACGCCGCGCAGCTCCTCGTTGCCCGCCGCGAGCAGCATCGAAAGCCGCGCGCGCACAGCGCTCCAAGCGGCGCGGCCGCGCGCGAGAAACGCATTCAGCGTCCCGCAGGTCAGGATCGCGCGCGCCCCCGGAAGAGCATCGTCGAGCAGTCCAGCCTCGGCGACCACGGCCAAGTCGAGCACGCTGTCGCCGATCGCCACCCCGACGCGCGGCGATTCACAAGCGCGCGCGATGATGCCCAGAGGCATGTTCTGTATCGGGAAGTCGCTCCCGTCGGGAACGTCGACCCACGAGCGAAGCGCGCCATCGGTGGTAGCGTTGAAAGCGGTACCCATGGCAGCAGGCCCGCTATGCCACGCGCACGGGCCGGGCGCGCTCGTACTGCGGCGGCCACGGGACTTCGGCGTTCAACGCCTGCGCCGCATGCAGCGGCCAGTAGGGATCGCGCAAGAGTTCGCGCGCCATGGCGACCGCATCGGCACGCCCCGAGGCGATGATCTCCTCAGCCTGCTCCGGCTCGGTGATCATCCCGACGGCCACGGTCTGGATGCCGGTCTCCCGGCGGATCCTCTCGGCGAACGGCACCTGGTAACCCGGCGCAACCGGGATCTTCTGACGCTGGTCCAAGCCGCCCGAGCTGCAGTCGACGGCATCGACGCCCAGGCTCTTCAGCGCGCGCGCCAACGCCACGCTCTGATCGGCGTCCCAGCCGCCCTCCACCCAATCCGTGCACGAGAGACGGACCCAGAGCGGCTTCTCGCGCGGCCAGACGCGACGCACGGCCTCCACCACCTCGCGCACCAGGCGCGTGCGGTTCTCGAAGGAGCCGCCGTACTCGTCGCGCCGCTGGTTGGAGAGCGGCGAGAGGAACTGATGGAGCAGGTAACCATGCGCGGCATGGATCTCGGCGACTTCGAAGCCGGCTTGGTCGGCACGTTGCGCGGCGGCCACGAAGGCCTCCCAGACGCCCGCGATCTCCTCCAGCGAGAGGGCATGCGGGAGCGGCCAATCGGCATGATAGGGGATGGGTGAAGGAGCGATGACCTGCCATCCGCGATGCTCCGGCACCACGTAGCCCGTACCGCGCCACGGCACCTCCGTCGATCCCTTCCGCCCGGCATGGGCAAGCTGAAT
>SCQY01000239.1 GCA_004298665.1 bacterium
GTGGCGCTGAAGTAGACTCCATGCGCGGCCAAGAGAGCGAAGCCCGGCATCACACCGATGATACCCAAAGGGATGGCCGCCATGACGACCAGCGGGATCGAAAAGGAGCGAAAACGTGCCACCAAGAGCAGGTAGATCAACAAGATGGCCACGCCCATCGCCCGGCCGAGATCGCGAAAGACGTCGAGCGTCAGCTTCCACTCGCCGTCCCACTCGACGGAGTAGCCGGCTGGAAGCGGATGGTGAACCCGTGCAAGCAGCATGTCGATGACCGCGTACGTCGAGCTGCGTCCGGCCATCTCGCCGGTAACGTAGTCGACTCCACGGCCGTCTTCGCGCAACGTCGGCTGCTCGCCGGGGAGCATCGAGAGTTTGGTCACGGAGGAGAGCGGCACGTTGCCGTGCGGGGTGGGGATAACGATAGCGCCCAGCGCGCTCAGGTCTGCGCGCGAGGTGGGCGAGAAGCGCAGATAGATAGCGACCGGCTCGGGTGTGCGTGCATCGTGTAATGTGCTGACGACCGCGCCGCCGTACGCAATGGCCAGGTCCTCAGCAACCTGTGCGGGACTGACGCCCGCCAGCGCGGCCTTGCGCGCATCGACGGTGACCTGGACGCGCACCGGCTGCGCTTTGAGCGTAGAGTCGACGTCGACCACGCCGCCCTCGCGGCGAAAGAGCGGAAGCAGGGTGCGCGCGATCGCCGCTCGGGTCTCGGGGTCGGGACCGAAGACGCGCGCCATGACCGTGGCCCGCACGGGGGGGCCGGGCGGTTCCTGCACGATCTTGACCGCGCCGTCGAAGCCTGCGCCGATGGCTTGAAGCGGCCCGCGAATCTGGCGTACAAGGTCGGCCGAAGCGATCCTGCGCTGGTCCTTGGGCAGCAAGTTCACGCGAAGATCGGCGTACCACGGAGCATCACGGAAGATGATCCCTTGCAGCAGTCCGTTGAAGCCCGGTACCGAGTGGTGGCCGACGAAGGCTTCGACGTTCGCGACATTGGGGTCGGCCATCAAACGTGCGCTTAGCGCTTGGGCGGCACGGGACGTCGTTGGAAGGTCGGTGCCCGCGGGTTCGTCCAGCGTCACGAGGAACGTGCTCTCGTTTTGATCGGGCAGCATGCGGAACTGCACGGCTTTGGTGAGCGGCAGCAGCATCGCCGCCGCTAGCGCAAAGACGAGCGCGGCGAGGAACAAGGTGCGCGTACGGGAGTTCGCGAGGAGCGAACCGAGCGTGCGCCGGTAGAGACCCTCCCAGCGTTGTGGGCGGTGCGTATCGGCGGTGCCGTGAGCGTGCGAGCCCATGATGCGTGAAGCGGCCCACGGCGTGACGATGATTGCCACCGCGAGCGAGACCACCATCGCCACGGGCACGTTGAATGGAATCGGCCGCATGTACGGGCCCATCATCCCGCTGACGAACGCCATCGGGACGAACGCGAGGATGACGGCAACCGTGGCCAGGATGGTTGGGCTTGCGATCTCGTCCACGGCGGCGGCGATCGTCGCTTTGACGTCCGCGGTGCCGTGGCGCAGATGGCGGTGGATATTCTCCACGACCACGATGGCATCGTCGACCAGCAGACCTAACGCCAGGATCAATGCGAAGAGCGTGATACGGTTGATGGTCTGGTGGGCCAGCATCGCGATGCCCAAGGTAATGAAGAGCGTCAACGGAATCGCCAGCGCCACGATAGCCGCTTCGCGCCGGCCCAGCGCCGCCAGAAGCAGCAGCGTGACGATGACGATCGCCTCCAGCAGACGGCGAATCAGCTCGTTGACGGCGGCGTTGGCCTTGGCGCCGTCGTCGCGCGTGATGCTCAGCGTGATCCCAGGCGGAAGATCCACGCTGCGTGCGGCGGCCAGCACGCCGCGCGCCACCGTCACGGCGTTGCTCCCCCGTTTCTTTGCCACGGTCACGCTAACCGCAGTCGCCTGCTGAGGGTGCGTTCGATCGGCGTATGTGGTGAGGTACTCCAGCGGCGGTGCGGCGAGCGTGACGCGAGCGATATCGCCGAGCGTGACCGGTACGCCGCCGCGAACGGCGACGATCTGCGCGGCAACCTGCTCCGTGTTGTGAACGGGCGTGCCCGCGTGCATCAGGAGACGCTGCCCGGCGCCTGCTACGTAGCCTGTGGCCTGTTCGACGTTGGTCACGCCCAGCGCGCGCTCTACGTCTTGCGGCGAGACGGCGTAACCCGCGAGCTTGGCGGGGTCGAGCGCCACATCGACCGCCTGCTCGCGTCCGCCCACGATCGAGACCAGGCTCACATCCGGCACGGGCTGGACGGCATCGACGACGCGGTGAGCGATTGCGCGCAGCGTCGTGTCGTCGTAGCGGCTGCCCGCGAGGGTGAGCACGACGATCGGCACATCGTCGACGTCGAGCGGAGTGACGGCCGGTTCCTGCGCCCCAGGCGGGAGGATCCCGCGATTGGCCATCAATTGATTGTAGAGGTCGACGTACGATCGGGTCTTCTCCTCGCCCACGTAGTAGTGGACGACGATCGTGGCAAGCCCCTCGCTGGAGGTCGAGTAGATGTGCTCGACTCCCGGAATCTCTTGGAGGATACGCTCGATGGGTTTGGCGACTTCCTGCTCTACCTGGCCGCGCGCCATGCCGGGATCGGCGATCGTGACGACTGCGGCGGGGGCGGTGATCTGCGGATTCTCCTCGCGCGGCGTAGCGAGGATCGCGAAGATCCCAAAGAGCGTCGCGCCAAGCACCAAGAGCGCCGTCAGCTTCGAATCGACGAAGTAGCGGACGATGCGCCCCGCGCTGCGGATGTGACCGCTCACCGCGCCGCTACCCGCTCTCCGTCGGTGAGCTCGCCCGGCGCGAGCACGACGCTTGCTCCATCCGTGAGACCGCTAACAATGGCGGTCGCGCCGACCGTACCGAGCAGCGTCAGGGGTTGGAAGCGCGCCTTGCCGTCCGCGACGACAAACGTGCCGGTTTGGCCCGCACGGCGGACCAGAGCCGAAGCAGGAATCCCGACGCCTTCCAGCGGCCGCCCGGCGACGTCGGCGCGCGCGAACATCCCGGGCAGCAGCCCGCGATGGTAGCCGATGTCGAGCTTCGCCACGTAAGCATGCGTCCCGGCGGAATCGTCGGGCACCAGGGAGCGCATGCGCGCGGTCAGCGGTCCGCCGTTCCAGGCGTCGATGCGCACGGGCATCACGGCGCCGGCGGCTAGACTCCCCGCGGCGTCCTCGGGTATGGTGAGGTCGAGCTCCAGGCGCCGTGACGATTCGACCGTCACGACCGGCGAACCCGCGTTGGCGTATGCGCCTACGTCGAGCCAGCGCTTGGTGACGATGCCGTCGAACGGAGCGATGACGCTGGTCTGGCCAAGTGTGGCGTCGGCTAGTGCGCGCCGCCCGTCGGCGGCGGCCGCCTCACCGGAGGCCATCGCGATGCGAGCGCGCGCCGATGCCTCGGCCGCTCCGGCGGAAGCGAGCTCGGCCTTCGCGCCGTCGGCTGCGGCAACGGCGTCGTCGCGCTCTTGGCGCGAGACTGCACCCTCCGCATAGAGCGCAGTGAAACGCTGGGCACGCAGGCCGGCGTTGACGGACTTCGCGCGTGCCGCCGCGATCGCGGCGCGCGCGGCTTGCACGTCGAAGTTCGCCGCCTCTACCGCGGCATGGGCCGCCGTGCCGGCGCCGGCGGCGCTGCTGGCCTGGGCGGTGTAGGTCGAGCGGTCGATGACGGCGAGGGCTTGCCCTGCGGCGACTTCGTCGCCCTCGCGCACGGCAAGCGAGATCACGCGCCCCGGCTGCTGCGAAGCGACCACGGCGCTGTCGCGCGCGGCCAGCGTGCCGGTCACTTCGAGGCGCTGAGCGGTCTGCACGGCGCGTGCGGCGGCGACGCTGACCGCGACGGCCGGAGAGGCCGCAGGCCCTCCATCGTGCCGGGCGCATGCCGTGAGCGCAAGAGCCGCCGCTAGCCCAAGGGCCGTCGTTATGCTACGCATCGCCCGCCTTGCGTTGGGAACGCAGGGCCAGCAGGTTGGAGAGCAGGCACCACCCGGTGATCCCGGACTGCAGGAGGTTGGCACCCACGAACGCGGTGAGCCAGAGCCAGCGATGATCGACGAGCGCAAGACCGAGGCTCGCGAGGATCATGGCGCCGGCGATCGAGCGGACGCGCGCCTCGATGCGCCAGCCGTTGCTGTGCGCCGAGCAAGCGAGGTTCCGCAGGAGCGAGTTATCTGCCATGGTGGTTTCCCTGTTTCGCGTCATTGTGCACGCGGCGGCGAGAAAGCGTTACGAAGCATTTGAGAATGCTCTATTACACTACCCCGTAGGGTATACGGTTGTCAACACATACCGGGTAGGGTATACTACGGGCATGGCCGCAGGACGTAACGACGAGGCGACACCGCTGGCGGTGCCGGAAGACGTCATCAAGGAAGTCACGGCTCGTTTGCGACGCGTCGAAGGGCAAGTGCGAGCCATCCAGCGGATGATCGCCGAACGCCGCGATTGCCACGCCATCGCGCAGCAGATGGCTGCGGCGCGCGCGGCGCTGGAGCGTGCGACCGTCCAGCTGATGGCCAACAGCATGGCCGAGTGCATCCGCCCGAAAGCTGAGGGCGGCGTCGATCAGCGCGAGCTCAAACGGCTCACGGAGACATTCGTCAAGCTTCTCGCGTGACGTCCTCTAACGGCCGATGACCGTCTGCCCGCCCAGGTAGGGGATGAGCGCGTCCGGCACGCGGATCGTGCCGTCCGCCTGCTGGTAGTTCTCCATGACAGCGATCAGCGCGCGACCCACCGCCAATCCCGAACCGTTGAGCGTATGGACGAACTCCGGCTTGGCCTTGGGCTCGCGGCGGAAGCGAATGTTCGCGCGGCGCGCTTGAAAATCCGTACAGTTGCTGCACGAGCTGATTTCGCGATAGAGCCCTTGGCTGGGGAGCCAGACTTCGAGATCGTAGGTCATCGCCGCATTGAAGCCGGTGTCACCGCCGCACAGCGAGACCGTACGGAACGGCAGTTCGAGCTCTTGGAGCAGCCGCTCGGCGTCGCGCGTCAACCGTTCGAGCGTATCGAAGCTACTCTCCGGCGGCGCTAGCCAGACCATCTCGACTTTCTCGAACTGGTGCTGGCGGATCAGCCCGCGCGTATCTCTTCCGGCCGCCCCGGCTTCTTTGCGGAAGCACGGTGTATAGGCGGTGTATTGGATCGGCAGCAGTGCCCCGTCGAGGATCTCATCGCGGTGCAGCGCCGTCAGCGGCACCTCCGCCGTTGGGATCAAGAAGAAGTCCCAGTCCGATAGACGGAACATATCGTCGCTGAACTTCGTGAGCTGGCCGGTCGACCACATCGTCTCGCGGTTGACGATGAACGGCGGCACGACTTCACGATAACCGGCGCGCTGCGCGCGATCGAGGAAGAAAGCGATGAGCGCTCGCGAGAGACGCGCGCCGTCACCGGTGAGCACGGCAAAGCGCGAGCCGGCTAATTTGCGCGCGCGTTCGAAGTCCAAGATGCCCAGCGCTTCGCCCAGCTCCCAATGCGGCTTCGCTTCGAAAGGGAGTGCCGGCGGTACCCCCCAGGTGCGGACGGTGACGTTGGCGCTCTCGTCCATGCCGTCCGGAACGGCGTCGGCCAAGAGATTGGGAAGCTGCTGGATGCGCTCGTCGATCTCGGCGTTGGCCGCCGCGCCTGCGGCCTCGACCGCGGCGATCTGCTCGTCGAGCGAGGCGAGTTGCGGCCTAAGCTCGGCGGCGGCCGCTTTCTTGTCCGCAGCCTTGGCGATCGAGCCCGAGAGGAGGTTCTTCTCCGCCTTCAATGCGTCGGAGCGTGTTTGCGCCTCGCGCGCCGTACGGTCCAGGTCCACCAGTCGTTCGACGACGGCTTCGTCCTGGCCACGCCGGTGCAGCGAGCGGCGGACCGCCTCGGGGTCGCGGCGGAGCAACGTGCGATCGAGCATGAACGGATCGAGCCCTTCCGGAAACTAGTGAGCGCAGAAGGGACATTCTTACCGTCAATGAGCGATGCACTCCTACCCGAACGCGGCTTCGATGCCGGGAGCCTGCCGACACCCGAGGCGGCCGTGGCCTACGTTCTCGCATCCTGGCTGCCGGCGGCGCGCCCCGTCGAGGAGGTTGCGCTCGCCGATGCCGCAGACCGCGTCTTGGCGCGCGAAGCGCGCGCGAGCGCGCTGGTTCCCCCGGTCCCGCGCTCGATGATGGACGGCTACGCCGTGCACGCCGCCGATCTCGAAGCCACGCCGCGTCGCTTGCGGATGGCCGGTGAGGTCCGCATGGGAGCGGCACCACCGCACGCGCTGAAGTTGGGCGAGGCGATGCGCATCCCCACCGGAGGCGTGCTTCCCGATGGGAGCGATGCGGTCGTTCCCCAAGAGGACACGCGCGTCGCGGGCGACGGCATGGTGGACGTGCTGGAACGCGTCGCTGCCGGCGAGTTTGTGACGCAACCCGGAGAGGATCTCGCTCCCGGCGATGTCGTGCTCGCCCAGGGACACCGGCTGCGCGGGGTCGAGATGGGCGTGCTGGCGACGCTGGGCTGGGAGCGTGTCCCCGTGTTCGCACGCCCGCTGGTGGGCGTGCTCTCGACGGGTGACGAGCTCGTTGCGTTGACGAACGAACCTCAGGCTGGCCAGGTACGGGATTCCAATCGGTACGCCATCGGTGCCGTCTTGGAGCGCTTGGGTGCGCGAGTCGTCCAACTGCCGCACGTGGGCGATGACGCGCAGGTGCTCGAGCATGCTTTGCGCGAGGGATTGGCACGCTGCGACGCCGTCGTGCTGACCGGCGGATCCTCCGTCGGCGAGCGCGACGTCACGCCGCGCGCCGTCGAAGCGCTGGGCGCGCCGGGGATTCTCGTCCACGGCCTCAAAGTGAAGCCCGGCAAACCGACCATCTTCGCCGTCGCCGGGGCCAAGCTGATCGTGGGTCTGCCCGGAAATCCCACCTCCGCCGTCACCATCCTGCTGGCCGTAGCGCGCCCGCTGATCGATGCGCTCGTGGGAGCGAATGCCGTGCCGCCGCCGCTCTCGGCGCGGCTGGCTGCCGACGTGCGCGGCCGCAGCGGCTGGACGTGGTACGTCCCGGTCACCCTCTCGCGCGATGGCGTTGTGACCCGCGCGCATCCCCTGCGTCTGCGCTCGAGTCACGTGGCGCTGTTGGCGCGTGCGGACGGTTACGTGCGCGTCGCGCCGGAGCGTGGAATGCTCGACGCCGGCGAGCAGGTCGATGTGTACCCGCTGCCGTGAGCGCGCAAGCGGCGGCCGCGGGGAGCCTGGAAAGGGAAGGCTAGCGCCTACGCGAAGGCCAGCGCAGTGCGATACGCCATCCTCTCGGATGTTCACGGGAACCTCGAGGCCCTCGAGGCGTGCTATGCCGAACTCGACGCTGCCGACAGCCTGCTGTGCCTGGGCGACGTCGTCGGCTATGGGCCGAATCCCAACGAGTGCGCGCGCATGCTGCGCGAGCGCAACACGCGTTGCGTGCTAGGCAATCACGACGTGGCGGCCATCGACAACTTCGGCGTCGAGTACTTCAATCCAATCGCCCGCCGCGCGATCGTGTGGACGCAGAGTGTCATCGATGCGGACACGCGAAGCTGGCTGAACACACTCGATTACGAGATGCGCATCGAGAACTTTCTCATGGTGCATGGTTCGCCGGAGCGCTACTTCGAATACATCCTCGACGATGCAGCTGCGGCGCGCGCCTTCGCCGCCAGCGATGCGCCGCTGATCTTCATAGGTCACTCGCATATCGCGGAATGCTACGTGATGGATGCACAGGGACGCATCACGCATCAGGCCCTCACGCAAGGCGGGGAAGTCGAACTGGCGGCGGGCAGCCGGTACATCGTGAACGTCGGCAGCGTCGGCCAGCCGCGCGACTTCAATCCTGCGGCATCGTTCGGTTTCTACGAGCCGGAACGGTGCGTCGTGCGGATCGTGCGCGTACCGTACCAGATCGAACGCGTGCAGCAGAAGATCCACGACTGCAGCCTTCCGGAGCAGTTGGCACAGCGCCTGACCCTCGGACGGTGATGCGAGGTGCTTGGCGCGCGGCGGCCGTCGCGCTTGCCCTTGCCGCCTGGCAGCTGCCGGCCGTTGCGGCGGTGCCTTCCCAGCAAGAGAACTCCTACCGCGCCGCGATGGACGCGGGGTTGCATCACTTCTACGCGCGCGACTTCGCGCAGGCGCGCGACGCGTTCGCAGCCGCCCATGGCGCGCGTCCGAACGACGCGCTTACCGATGCCTTCTACGTCGCCTCCTCCGTGCGCGCGGGACGGCGTGCCGCAGCGCTGGCCGGCGATCTGGAGGAGCGGGCGGCGCTTGCGCCAACCGATGCCGCCGCCCTGGCGCTTGCCGGGTTTGCAGACCTGCTGCCATCGCGGAGCGGCATCGACCTTGCATTCCGCGCTCGCCTCGCATTCCAGCGCTCCGCCGCGCTCGACCCGCGCTCCCCTGCGCCCCACGTTGGCTTGGGTATCCTCGCATTCGATCGTCACCAAGCTGCGGAGGCTAAGCGCGAACTGCTGGAAGCGCTGCGGATCGACTCGCTCGATCCCCTCGCTCGCGAATACCTGGCTCAGGTCGATCTGCGGTACTTGAAAGAGCCTGTCCGCGCGCTCAGCGTGCTGATCGACGTGACCAATGCTCTGCCCGGATATGCCGACGCCTACTACCATCTGGGTGAAGCTGCGCTCGCTGCTGGGCGCGGAACCCTGGCCATCGGATTTCTCGAGCGGTGCCTCGCGCTGGATCCGCACGCCGCCGGTGAGGGCGGCCGCTATGGTCCGGCACTGCTCGCCCGAGCGCTCGAGGGTGAGGGGCGGGTCGAGGATGCTCAACGGGTGCGGCGCGAAGGGGGAGCGGATGAGTGATCAACCCCCGATCGACGACGGCACGTGTTTTGCCTGCGGCGCCGATAACCCCATCGGTCTGCACCTGCGCTTCGAGCCCGACGGAGACGCCGGCGTGCGCACGCATATCAGCATCTCCGAGCAGTTCCAGGGCTGGAGGGGCGTCCTCCACGGCGGCATCGTGATGACCCTGCTGGATGAGGCGATGGCCCACGCTGCCCGTCGCGCGGGAGCCGCAGGCCTGACGGCCAGCGTCTCCATCCGCTTCCGCAACCCTGCTCCCGTCGATGCCCCGCTCGAACTGCGCGGGCGCGTGATCGAGCGCAGGCGCCACGTGCTGTCCGTCGAGTCGACGCTGTGCGACGCCGCCGGCACGCTGCTCTGCCAGGCCAGCGGCAAGTTCGTCGACAAGAGCCTCGCGTAAAGGCATCGTGACGAAGAACAAGCAGCAGCGGGTCGCCGCGAAGGCGGCGGCCGAAGCCAAGGGGACGGGCTCCCCCACCATCGAGAATCGTCGTGCCCGTCACGAGTTCGACATCCTGGAGACGGTCGATGCCGGTTTGGTCCTGCAAGGCACGGAAGTCAAGAGCCTGCGCCGTGGCGGCGGTTCGTTAGCGGAGGCGTACGCGCGCGTACGCAACGGCGAGGCGTGGCTGGTGGGCATGCACGTCGCGCCCTACGATCAAGGGCGAGTCGATCCGCACGAGCCCCTGCGCCCGCGCAAACTCTTGCTGCACGCAGCGGAGATCAAGCGCCTGGTCAGCAAGACGCAGGAGAAGGGGCTGACGCTCGTGCCGTTGCGCCTGTTCTGGTCGCGCGGGCGGGCCAAGGTCGTGCTGGGACTGGCGCGCGGCAGGAAGCTGCACGACAAGCGCGAGAGCGTGCGCGAGCGCGAAGCGCGCCGCGA
>SCQY01000240.1 GCA_004298665.1 bacterium
CTGCGCCGGCTGGCCTTCGGTCAGCACGTGTATGAAGACGGCCCCGCATCGCACCAGAGCAAGAGCGGCACGCCTACCATGGGCGGTATCCTCTTCTTAGCCGCGGCGCTGGCGGCGGGGGCGATCGTCCATACGGCGCAGGCAGGGCTCTTGGTTGCGCTCACCATCGCATGCGGAGCTATCGGTCTGCTCGACGATTGGCTGATCGTGCGCTACAAGCGCGCAATGGGGCTGCGAGCCCGAACGAAGTTCCTGCTGATCGCGCTCGTGGCCGTCGCCTTTCTCGCCTACGCTCCGTCCGTGCTGGGCCCGGAACATCGCTACGCGATCCTGCGCTGGCACGGCGGCGGCGCGCTGAACGTGCAGCCCGGGCTATGGTACGCGCTCTCGATCTTAGCCATATTGGCCACCACCAACGCCGTCAATCTCACCGACGGCCTCGACGGCTTGGCGGCGGGAACGATGATCCCGGCGCTAGCCGTTTCCATCGCAGCGGCTGCGATGAGCGGGGCGAGCGGCGTGGCGCTGGTGGAGCTGGCGATGATCGGTGCCTGCGCGGGCTTCCTCTACTACAATCGTCATCCGGCGCGCGTCTTCATGGGCGACACCGGCTCACTTGCGCTGGGCGCGCTGCTGGCCGGTGGAGCGATACTCACCGGAACGCACCTTCTGCTGCCGCTGATCGGCGGAGTCTTCGCGGCGGAGGCGCTCTCGGTGATCCTGCAGGTGGCCTCGTATAAGACCACCCGCAGGCGGATTTTTCGGATGAGTCCGCTGCATCACCACTTCGAGTTGGGCGGATGGCCCGAGACGACGGTGACCAAGCGGTTCTGGACGGCGGGCGCGATTCTCGCGCTCGCGGGGTACGTGGTGGTACGATGACCAACGAGAAGAGCGTGCATTTCACCAGCGGCGAGAACGTACTCGTCATGGGCTTGGGGCGCAGTGGCCTGGCAACCGTGGAAGTGCTGCGCGCACGCGGTGCCGAGGTGTGGGGCGTGGACGACAAGCCCGCCGAGCAGATCGAGCCCGCCATCCGCGAGATCGAAGCCGCGGGCGCCACTTTCCTCGATCGCGAGGAGCTCGAGCGCGTGCTTCCCAAGATCGGCGCAGCCGTGCTCTCGCCGGGCGTTCCGCTCACCACGCAGACGGTGCGCCGCGTGCAGGATCGCGGCATTCCCGTTTACAGCGAGATCGAAGTAGCCTACCGCATCTGCCGCGCCCCTATCCTCGCCGTTACGGGCACCAAGGGGAAGACCACCACGACGGCGCTGCTGGGAGCGATGCTCGCGGCGGCCGGGCGCACCGTGCATGTGGGCGGGAACATCGGCAACGCGCTCATTCGCGAGACGGCCAAGTCCGCTCCCGAAGATTGGGTGGTGGCCGAAGTCAGCTCGTTCCAATTGGAGTCGATCCGTTCGTTCAAGCCGCGCGTCTCGCTGATCCTCAACCTCTCGCCCGACCACCTCGACCGCTACCACTCGATGGAAGAGTACCGCGAAGCGAAGCTGCGCATTTTCGCCAATCAAGGCGTGGGCGATATCTTCGTCGGCAATCTCGACGACCCGTACCTTGCGCCGCTGGCTACCGACGTTGAGAGCTATCGCATCCCGTGCGAAGCGTGGTGGTTCTCCCGCGAGCCGCATCGCAACTCCACGCTCTACGTGCGCGAGGAGAAGATCTACTTCGTCAAGCCGGGCGCGCCGCGCGCGCAGGCGCTCATGCCGGTCAACGAGATTCCGCTGCTGGGCGAGCACAACGTCATCAACGTGATGGGCGCCGCGGGCGCCGCGCTGGCCGCCGGCGTTCCCGTTACCGCCATTCGCGAGGCCGTCAAGAACTTCCGCGCGCTGCCGCACCGCTTACAGATGGTGGGCGAGATCGATGGCGTGCGCTATGTCGACGACTCGAAGGGCACCAATCCAGGCGCGGTCATCGCGGCGCTGAAGTCCTTCGAGCCGGGGCGCATCGTTGCCATCTGCGGCGGCAAAGCCAAAGGAACAGACTTCAGCGAGATGGGCGACGAGCTGGATGCGCGCGCGCGCGCCGTCGTCCTGCTCGGCGAGGCGTCCGAAGCCATCGCCACGCACGTGGTACGCGTGCCGCTGTCCCGCGCGGAGAACATGGAAGAGGCTGTGGAACAGGCGCGTTCCCTCGCACAGCCAGGCGACGTGGTGCTGCTCTCGCCCGGTTGCGCCTCGTTCGACATGTTCGAATCGGCGGAGCACCGCGGACGCGTCTTCACGGCGGCGGTTGAAACGCTGGCGCAACGGGGGGCGACGCGTGGCGCGTGACCGCCGCGAACGCGCCGCTCCCGACTGGGGTTTGGTGATCGGGGTCGGAGCCTTGGTGGGCATCGGCCTCGTCATGATCTTCTCGGCGTCGAGCGTCTCGGGCTATGCCGAGCATCGCGACACCGCCTATTTCCTCAAGCGCCAGCTCATGTGGCTGGCGCTCTCGCTGCCTCCGGCGCTGCTGGCCTACCGCATCGACTACCGTCTCCTCAAGCGCTGGACGCCGTGGCTGTTGGGCCTGGCCATCTTCTCGCTGGCGGCCGTGCTGCTGCCGCACGTCGGGACGGTGGTAGGAGGCGCACGCCGCTGGTTCTCCTTGGGTCC